>NZ_JH660681.1:0-15828 GCF_000262525.1 Leptothrix ochracea L12 | reverse complement strand
GATGGGTGTTTTGGGCGGGGGCTTGGGCGCACTGACGGGACTGCTTCAACCCTTGGCGCGCTTGGGTCGTTGGCCGCTGAGCTTTTACATGCTGCATCAGCCGGTGTTGCTGGGTCTGCTGGAAGTTTGGACGCTGCTGCGGCGCGCTTAAGGGGCTGCCAGCGCCCGTCGATCAAAACTTCGTGCGGCGTAAAGCGCGTCTTGTAGTTCATTTTGCGGCAGCCCTCGATCCAGTAGCCCAGATACACGTAGGGCAAGCCCAGACGCCGGGCGCGCTCAATCTGCCACAGCACCGCGTAAGTGCCGTAGCTCGCGCCGACGACATCCGGATCAAAGAAGGTGTAAACCGCCGACAAACCGTCGTCGAGCACATCGACCAAGCTGACAATGCGCAGCTGGCCCAGTTCTTCGTTCGGCCTCAAGTCGGGTTCGCGGAATTCGATGATGCGAGTGTGGACCCGGCTGGGCAGCATCGACTCGGCATACTGTTTGGCGCTGTCTTGATCCATGCCACCGCCCACATGGCGATGCGATTGGTAGCGCTGATAAAGCGCAAAGTGTTCAGCATCGAACCCCACCGGCCGCACGCGCACCACCAAGTCAGCGTGGCGTGCCGCGCTGCGCCGCTGGCTGCGATCTGGCTTGAAATCGTGGGTGCGCACACGCAGCGAGGTGCAAGCTTGGCAAGCATCGCAGCGCGGACGGTAAACATAGGGTCCGCTGCGCCGAAAGCCCTCGCGCATCAAACCGACGTAGAGCTGCTGATAGACCGCATCGCTCACCGGCTGGATCGGGATCGCCACTTCAGAGCGCGCTTGTTGTTCCGGCAAGTAGCTGCACGGGTAGGGCGCGGTGAGATAAGCGTGCAGCAGCTCGGAATTCATGGCACTTTTAGAAGAGAACCCCTTTAGAGCGCTTGCCACATGGCGGGCTCGAACTGCCAGCGCGCCGCAGCCTTCATGGCTTCAGGTGCCGTGACCCGGCGCAGATGGGCTTCAAAGTCAGCACGTGCTACAGGTGCCGCACCCAGCGAGGCCAAGTGGCCGGTTTGCTGTTGGCAGTCGATCCAGTCGATGCCCTTCAAGCGGCAAAACGCCACCAGCGCCGCCAGCGCGATCTTGGAGGCGTCGCTGCGCCGGGCAAACATGGATTCGCCGTAGACCATGCCGCCCAAATGCACGCAGTACAGGCCGCCAACCAGCTCGCCGTCGATCCATGTTTCGACCGAATGCACGTCGCCTGCGTGGTGCCAAGCGCTGTAAGCGGCGACCATCTCGGGCACGATCCACGTGCCGGGTTGACCCTCACGCGGCCTATCGGCGCAAGCTGCGATCACGGCGGGGGTATCGCGGTCAAAAACCACTTCACAGCGCGGATGCAACTGCGTGGCTTCTTGGATAAAACGGGCCAAGGTTTTGCGCAGCGAGCGGTGCAGCTTGAAGTCGCGGGTTTGCAGCACCATGCGTGGCGCCAAGCTCCACCACAGGATCGGCTGCCCGGGCGAGAACCACGGAAAGATACCGCGCTGATAGGCGGCCCGCAGCCGCTCTACGCTCAAGTCGCCGCCGATGGCCAGCAAACCTGCCATGCCGCTGTCCTCACCCAACACCTCGGTGGAGGGCGGGAAGTCGAGCTGCTCAGGATGGAGGTGTGGAACCACCGCAGTGGTGCTCAGCGCAATTGCAGGTCGTCGCTGCCGTACTCGATGCCCAAAGGCTCGATCAGCAAACGCTTCGGACCCGCTTCCAAGCGGCCCGCCACCCAAGCGTCGATGCCTTGGGCTTTGGCGATCTCGACGCAGCGCTCAGCGTCTTCAGCAGCCACGTACAGCGCAAAACCCGCGCCCATGTTGAGCGTGCTGTAGGCCTCGTGATCGTCTTGGCGAGCTTGTTCTTGGATGAACTTCAGCACCGGGGTGACAGGCGGCACGGTGTGGATGCGGTACGTCATTTCAATCGGATGACGCAGCAGCTTGCGCCAGCCGTGGCCGGTGATGTTGGCGCAGTAATGCGGCCGGATCCCCGCAGCAGCCAGCGCTTCAGTCACGGGCGAATAGAGCACGGTGGGTGCAAGCAGCGCCGCGCCATAGCTCAGGCCGGGGTGATTCACCGGGTCGATCTCGGTCAAATAGCCTTGGGGGAGGCGTTCAACCAACTTGCGCGCCAAGCTCAAACCGTTGGCGTGGATACCGCTCGAAGCCAGCAGCACGATGGCGTCGCCTGCGCCAAGGTGGTCACCCAGCGAGAGACGATCCTTCGGGCTGACGATGCCGGTACACGAAGCAGCCAAGTCGATGCGACCAGCTTCCACGATGCCCGCCAGCGCCGGGGTTTCGCCGCCGCCCCAAGCCACCTTGCAGACGTCGCACGCCTTCTTCCAGCCGTCCACCAGCGCGTTGGCGCGCAGCTTGTCTTCAAACCACGCCGAGCCACCAGCCGCCCAATAAGCCTGCACCACCAAGGGCGTGGCCCCGACGGTGATCAGATCGTTGATGGCCATGGCGATGGTGTCTTGCGCGATACCGTCGTACCAAGAGCGGCCCGTGAGCTGTGCCATCTCGTCAGCGACCAAGGTCTTGGTGCCAAGGCATTCGACGATGGAGGCCAAGTAGAACGGGCCCACGTCGAGCACATACGCTGATTCGCCCCGCGAGGCGGTCACTTCAGCAAAGCCACGCCCAGTCATGGACACCGCTGTGGCTGCCGCTGCACGTTGGGCAGCGATCTTGAGCGGGTCGATCAGGTCGTAATTGACCCCGGCTTGCTCATAACTGAGCGTGCTGGTGTCTGCGGCAACAGAGGCGGCAACAGTCGAGGGCAGGGATGAGGGTTGTGATGTCGATTGCATGGTGCGGATTATCCGTGAACCGCTACCCTCAGGGCCGATGTGACGTGGTGAACAGGCTTGGGAAGGCACGTTGTTCACGGGTCAATTGGGTCATCACAAGCTCCAATGCGTAGCGGATCGATTAACGGTAGGAATGGGATGAATCTTAGCGGAAAAGAAGACTTATGTCTTATATAAGACAGAAGATACAAGATCATAAAAATCAAGGACTTGCGCTCTTTATTTTGCAATGCGGAAAGAAAAGAGATCGTCCATCTTCCACGCAAGACTTGCGACGAGGGCCATTTTTTATGCCGCAAAAAGAATTTCACAATACAAAATATTGCATGCGTAATTTCACGCATAAAAACGGGATCAGGCATGAAAAAAGCGGCCGAAGCCGCTTTTGAGGGTGAAATCCACCGCAGGCAATCAGCTGCCCACTTTGTCAGTGGTGAAGGTGTAATCGGTGCGAGCCTTGGTCTTCAACTCATCGCGGAACTTAGCCAGCTTTTGCTGTTGCAAGCGCTGTTGCAATTGGGCTTTGACTTCGTCCAACGGCGGAAATTGCACGTCACGCACATCATCAAGACGAATCACGTGCCAGCCAAACTGAGTCTTGATCGGCTTATCGGTGGATTTGCCCTTTTCAAGTTGGGTGATGGCTTGACCAAATTCAGGCACGTAGTTGCCCGAAGGTGCCCAGTCCAGATCACCGCCATTGGGTGCAGAGCCCGGATCCTTAGACAGTTTCTTGGCTAGTTCAGCAAAATCGGCGCCGCCCTTGAGCTGCGTGATGATGGACTGAGCCTCTTCTTCCTTCTCGACCAAGATGTGACGAGCGCGATATTCCTTGCCGCCTGCTTGAGCCTTGAGCTTGTCGTATTCCGCCTTGACTTCAGCATCGGTCACCGGATGGTCCTTGCTGAATTGGCTAAACATCTCATTGATCAAGATGTTTTGGTTCTGGATTTCCGTTTTGATCTTGTAGTCGTTGGTCGCGTCAAGATGCTGACGCTTGGCTTCTTGCTGGAAAATTTCGCGCAGCACCAGCTCATCCTTGACTTGGCGTTCCAAGTCTGGCGTGCGGGGTTGACCTTGTTTAACGATTTGACCGATCAAGGCTTCAAAACGTGCCTTGGGCACCGTTTTGCCGTTCACCACAGCAATGTTCTGAGCTTGTACGAGAGCGGGTAAGACGGTTGCAAACGCAACGGCAGCCAATGAAAGCTTCTTCATGATAGGGATGCAAACCTTTCAGGAGGGGACTTTAGGAAGGGAAACAACAAAGACGCAAACCCAAGCGCCCGGAGGTGAATCATAGCGACCCCGGACCGCGTCAGGACACAAGATCCAAGCTCAGAGCATGAATGCGGTCACGCATCAGATCACCCAAGGCGGCATAGACCACCCGATGGCGGGCGACCAAAGACAGGTCGGTAAAGCACGGACTTTGGAGTCGAATGTGGAAATGCCCCCCACCGCCGGCAGCACCCGCATGACCGGCATGCAAAGCACTGTCATCACGAATGGTCAGCGCCAAGACCGGATCTAAGCGTGCGCGCAAACGCCGCTCGATTTCCACCAAAATGGGCGTTTCAAAGGGATCTGTACTCACGCTGTGGGCTCTTTCATGTGACGCGACAGGTAAACGCCCTGCCCCAAGGTGAACAAAATCAGCAAGCCCGTACCGCCGAAGAGCTTGAAATTGACCCATGTATGGGTTTCAAAGTTGAACGCCACCCAGAGGTTGAGAGCGCCCATCCCGCCAAAAAACAGCACCCAGGCGGCGTTAAGACGTCGCCAAACAGGGTCCGGCAATTCAATCTTGTCGCCCAGAAGCACGCGAAGCAAATTCTTACCACTCAGCATGGGCGCCAACAGCAAGGCCGAAGCCATGGCCCAGTAAAGCAAGGTCGGCTTCCACTTGATGAACATCTCGTTGTGAAACCAGATCGTGGCCCCACCAAGAACCGTCACCAGCACCAAGCTGATCCAAAGCATGGCATCGATTTTGCGGCCGCGCAGTTTCAGCACCACAACCTGTACCAAGGTCGCGACCACCACCACCACCGTAGCCAGCAACACGGGGGCTTCTTTGGCACCCACCATGCCGTCTTGGACCATGAAGCCAAAAGCATCGGTGGCCCAATTCGCAGCTTGGTCGGCATGGCGTTCGGCGTAATTAAACGTCAGAAAAAACAGAAGAATGGGCAGGAAATCAAGCAACAGTTTCATGAAGAATAAGCATTGAAGAAAGGCTTAAGACGGATCAGGATTGAAATCAAGGGCGGCTGAATTGATGCAGTAACGCTCACCGGTCGGCAAGGGGCCATCGTCAAACACGTGGCCCAGATGCGCTAAACACTGATGACATCGAACTTCCACGCGAACCATGCCGTGCGAGGTATCGGTGCGGCGTTCAACGCAAAAAGCATCCACAGGCTCCCAGTAACTCGGCCAACCACAGCCCGCATCAAACTTGGCGCTTGAGTCAAACAAAGTGACGCCACAACACACGCAACGATATTTCCCGGGCTCCACATGATTCCAGTAGCGCCCCGAAAACGGCGGCTCAGTCGCAGCCTCTTGGGTCACGGCGTACTGGATGGGGTCAAGGCGGCGTTTCAGATCATCGCTAGACATCTTGGGATCTCCTCCAATGTCATCAAGACGAGCACGATAACGCGATTTCGGCCGCCCAAAGCGGCGGTAAGGCGGCGTAGGCCTCATGCTCAGGCTGCTCGTCGAAGGGCCGTGCAAGCATATGCAAGAACTTGCGCACCGGCTCAAAGTCGGCCAATTGGGCCGCAGCAATCACTTGCTCAAGCTGATGGGTGCGAGGGATGTATTTCGGATTGACGCTCAGCATCCGCATACGCCTTGTCGACGCAGCCTCTGGCTCAGCTCGGACACGGTCAACGTAACGCTCGGCCCAAGCACTAAATCGCACTTTTTGAGCATGCATCAGTGCGTCCAACCCACCAGCTTCGATGTCAGCCAATTTGCGCCACGCCAAGGTGTGATCTAAGCGACCGTCGGACAGGAGGTCGAGCCATGCTTGAACCAGCATCTCGTCCTCGTCATGGGAGCCCACAAGGCCCAGCTTGGCGCGCATACGGGCCATCCACGCCTGTTCGAACAGGGGGGGATAAAGGGCCAAAGCGGCCTCCAAGTCGTCTGAATCACGTTCTTGCAGCATGGCCAAAGCTTGGGCTAAACGCTGCAAGTTCCACCATGCTACGGAGGGTTGACGGGCAAAAGCATAGCGACCCCAACTGTCGGAGTGGTTGCAAATGTGCGTGGGCTCGAAGGCATCGAGAAATTTGAAGGGGCCGTAGTCCAAGCTCAGCCCAAGGATCGACATGTTGTCGGTATTCATCACACCGTGACAGAAACCCACAGCTTGCCAGTCAGCGATCAGGGCTGCCGTACGTGCCACCACTGCACGCAGCAAGCGCACCGCAGGTGCATCCGTCTCGGGTAAAAGTTCGTTGGGTGGGAACAAAGCCAGCGCATCCAGCACCAACTGTTGCAGCGCAGCGTGGTTGCCCGAGGCCGCAAAGTGTTCAAAGTGGCCAAAGCGCAGGAAGCTCGGAGCGACCCGACATACCACGGCCGCAGTTTCGAGCGTTTCCCTTTGGACTTGCAGGGGTGAGGCAACCAATGACAAAGCACGGGTGGTCGGAATACCCAACCCTGCCATGGCTTCAGAGCACAAAAATTCGCGGATAGAGGAGCGCAACACAGCGCGACCATCACCTCGACGCGAAAATGGCGTGGGCCCGCTGCCTTTGAGTTGCAACTCCAGCCCATCCCAACCATGCGATAAACCTGTTTTGACCGTGCCCAGCGACAGCGCACGACCATCCCCGAGTTGTCCCGCCCAGACACCAAATTGATGCCCGCTGTACACGGTGGCGACTGAAAGCATGCCGGGCCATAGGGCTGAGCCACTGAACACCGCCAACGCCGAAGGATGCTGCCACCAATCGATGGGCCAACCGAGTTGTTCAGCCACAGCATCGCTGGTAGCCACCCATGTCGGCTGAGGGAGGCCTTGAGCTGCGCAGGGTACGGCCAAGATGTCACCCAAGGCCGGATGACGTTCCAGCCAGTGCAAATGAGCGGGATCGAATCGCGTCATCCGGGGCTTTTCAACGCATCGGCAAAATGCGGGTCGGATCGATCGGCTTGCCACGCTTGCGCACTTCAAAGTGCAACTGGATGCGATCGGTATCGCTGGCACCCATTTCGGCAATTTTCTGACCGCGTTTGACAGGTTGATCCTCTTTGACCAGCAACGTCTGGTTATGGGCGTAAGCCGTCAAATACACCTCGTTGTGCTTGACGATGATGAGATTGCCGTACCCCCTCAAGCCAGAGCCGGCGTACACCACACGGCCATCGGCAGCAGCAAAAACGGGGTCACCCGCTTTGCCGGCAATCGCCACACCTTTGTTGCGATTTTCGTCAAAGCTGGACACCAGAGGACCCGTGGCGGGCCACAGCCAGATCAAATCAGTTTCGCCAGAGTCACGACTGGATGTGGGGACGGTGGTCGCAGCAGCGACAGGGACCACCACGGGTTCCGTGACCGGGGCGGTGATGGGCGGTAAGGGGGTTGTGGCGATGACGCTAGGCACGCTCTGTGTTTGAGGTGCCGAAGTTGGCATGGTGTTGCGCAAAGCGCTTGACGGCACTCGACTCGTCACAGCGGGGGTTTCCGGCATGGACGGCGTCAACCGCAAAACTTGGCCGACCTCGATCAGGTTGGGCCGTTCAAGATTGTTCCAGCGTTGCAGATCACGCCAGTTTTGCCCCGTCTCCAAGCCAATCCGGATCAAGGTGTCGCCGGGCTTGACGGTGTAGTAGCCCGGTCGATTGTTATCAGCCACGCTGCGCGAAGCCTCAACGGGCGGCGGTGCCTGAAAAGCCGGCGGCTGGCGCACGACCAATGGCGGCCTAGCCACTGAGCTGGTTTTTTGAAGATTAGTGGCACAACCCATCATGGTGATCAACATCAAACCAGACAGCCATGCTCGAGCCATCAACACAAGAAAGCGTGGAGTCTTCATGCAACCTCTGGTATTTGTTTTATTTCCCCTGACAGCAACTCAGCTTAGACCCGAGTCACAGATGCCTGATTCTAAGGGGACGAAGTGCACGTCTTCCAAGCCGCATTCCTGAAGGGTGTGATCCGCAAGGCGATCGACCATCCACAAAATCTGCCGATCTTGATTTGGGATATAGACCGGGGCCACCAATCGCCCCCCAGGTGCCAACTGCTCAATCCAAGCAAGAGGCACACCACCATGACAAGCGGCTGCGGCAACGATGCCGTCATAGGGCGCATTCGGGGGATGTCCCCAGCAACCATCAGCGTAGATAAGCCGCAAATTTGCTGCGCGAATCGGTGCCATGGCGTCTCTGGCCCGGTCAAAAAGCAGTTTTAGGCGTTCGACGGAGTACACCTCGCGAGACAGTTCGGCCAAGAGTGTTGCTTGATAGCCACATCCCGTTCCAATTTCCAGCACTTTTCCCAAGGGTCGAGCACTTGGCACCCCCCAAGCGTTCATCCCCGGTCGTTGGCACAGAAGGCTGAGCATGCGAGCAATGATGGACGGCTTGGAGATGGTTTGGCCCAGCCCAATGGGCAAACTCGTATCCACATACGCCTGTGATGCCAAGGCCGTATCGATGAATCGATGGCGCTCAACACGAGCCATCACCGCCAAGATGCGTTCATCGAAACTCTTGATGGCGCGCAGTTGATCGACCATGCGCATGCGCATGGATGCTTCGAGACTGTCTTCAGGGTGGTGCCATCGTGGGGATGGCGTGGCGATGGGTTCGCCGAGCGGCGGGCTGGGGGTATGGCGTCCTGTGGCCTGTTCCAAACTCAAAGGAAAACCGACTCGCCGCAACGGCCGCCCCGGAGGGCCGTCATTGACCATGCTGGCCCGTGCCCAGCATGTCAGCCCATCCAGCAAGGCGAGCGTGATCGGTCAAATCGACTTGCAGCGGAGTGATCGAAATGCGGCCTTGGGCCAAGGCGTAAAAGTCGGTGCCCTCCCCAGCCTCACGAGCGTCACCAGCAGGACCGATCCAGTAAATCGGTTCGCCGCGTGGATTGGTCTGACGAATCACCGGCTCACTCATGTGGCGCCGACCCAATCGGGTGACCTGTCGCGGCAGAGAAGCTGCATCGGCCCGGCCCGGAATATTGACGTTCAACAGCCATGGTTGGGTGACTGAACGTGGCTTGGTCAGTACATCGGCCAAAACCAGTCGGGCGGCATCGGCCACCGCGTCGAGATGAGGCCACCCACGTCCCACCAGCGAGAAAGCGATCGAGGGTATGCCAAACAGCAACCCTTCCATGGCTGCCGCGACTGTGCCGGAGTAAATCGTGTCATCGCCCATGTTGGCGCCGTTGTTGATACCGGACACCACCAAATCGGGCCGCTCAGACATCAGCCCGGTCAACGCTACGTGGACGCAGTCGGAAGGGGTGCCATTGATGTAGTGAAAACCGTTGGGCGCCGTCAAGACCGAGAGGGGGCGACTAAGCGTCAAGGCGTTGGAGGTGCCACTGGCGTTTTGCTCCGGAGCCACCACCTCCACGGTTCCAAATTCGCGACACACCTGCACCAAAGCTTCGAGCCCCGGTGCCAAGTACCCATCATCATTGGCGACCAAAATTTTCATGCAAGCAATTTTAGGGCTCTTATGAAAATTAGGGCGAATTTACCGCTAGAATCTCATTCTCTTGTCGGGGTGTAGCGCAGCCTGGTAGCGCAACTGGTTTGGGACCAGTAGGTCGGACGTTCGAATCGTCTCACCCCGACCATCAGATCAAGCAAAGGCCCTTTCGGGCCTTTTTGCTTTTTAGACCAACGCGACGCCGGTCTTGGTCGCAAGCTCTTCGCGACTTACGCCAGGGGCCATCTCCACCAGCTTCAAGCCTTCGGGCGTCACATCCATCACGGCCAGATCCGTGATGATGCGATTGACCACGCCCACGCCGGTCAGCGGCAAGGTGCAGTTCGGCAGAATTTTCAGATCGGTCGAGCCGTCTTTCTTGGTGGCGATGTGCTCCATCAACACCACGACGCGGCCCACGCCAGCGACCAAATCCATCGCACCGCCCATGCCCTTGACCATCTTGCCGGGAATCATCCAGTTGGCCAGATCACCTTGGCTGCTGACCTGCATCGCCCCAAGGATGGCTAGATTGATCTTGCCGCCCCGAATCATGCCGAAGCTGTCAGCACTGCTGAAAAAGGCCGAGCCCGGCAGCGTGGTGACGGTTTGCTTGCCAGCGTTGATCAAATCGGCGTCCACCGCCGACTCGGTCGGGAATGGGCCAATACCGAGCAGGCCGTTTTCGCTTTGCAGCCAGACTTCCATGCCAGCAGGTACGTGGTTCGCCACCAAGGTCGGCAAGCCGATACCGAGGTTGACGTAGAAGCCGTCTTGCAGCTCTTGGGCTGCGCGGGCAGCCATTTCATCGCGGGTCCATGCCATGTTGTGACTCCTCGGCTCAGATGGTTTTGCGGATGGTGCGCTGTTCGATGCGCTTTTCCGGGGTGGTGTTGAGCACGATGCGGTGCACAAAAATGCCGGGCAGATGGATCTGATCCGGATCGAGTTCGCCGATCTCAACGATCTTTTCGACTTCGACCACCGTCAGCTTGCCGGCTTGGGCCACGTTCGGGTTGAAGTTGCGCGCCGTCTTGTTGAAGATCAGGTTGCCCGACTTGTCGGCGATGTGTGCCTTGACCAGCGACACTTCCGGCGTCAGAGCGCGCTCCATGACGTACTTGTGGCCGTCGAACTCACGGATTTCCTTGCCATCAGCCACGATGGTGCCCACGCCGGTCTTGGTAAAGAAAGCCGGGATGCCCGCGCCGCCTGCGCGCAGTTTTTCAGCCAGCGTGCCTTGGGGGGTGAATTCCAACTCCAACTCGCCGCTCAGATACTGGCGCTCGAACTCTTTGTTCTCGCCCACGTAGCTGGAGATCATCTTTTTGATCTGGCGAGTGGTGAGCAACTTGCCCAAACCAAAGCCATCGACCCCGGCGTTGTTCGAAATCACCGTCAAATCTTTGACCCCGGTGGCTTGCAGCGCGTCGATCAACGCTTCAGGAATCCCACACAGGCCAAAACCGCCGACCGCCAGCAACTGGCCGTCTCTGACGATACCGTCGAGTGCCGCTGCGGCGCTCGGATAAATCTTGTTCATGGCATTACGCTCCGAATGACAACCGCCCGAAGACATGGGCGGACCAGACGAAGCGTACTACGTAATCACATACGTATTGCGTACGTAGAATTGACTACGCCACTCCCATCGCCAATGCGGGCAAGGCGGCAAAATCCTCAGCCGGCATCGGCCGACCGAAGTAATAACCTTGGGCATAACCACAGCGCAGGCTGCGTAGAAGTTCGCGCTGCTCGATGGTTTCCACCCCTTCGGCCACCACCCGCAGGTTCAAGCTTGATGCCATCGCCAAAATGGCTTCGACGAGGGTCGCTGCACTGTGGTCTTGGACGCAATAGCGGATAAACGACTGATCGATCTTGATCGTTTCGACCGGAAAGCGGCGGATGTAGCTCAGGCTCGAATAGCCGGTGCCGAAGTCGTCCACCGTGAAATGCACCCCCAAGTGACGCAGATCCTGCATGGTGGTGCCAACGCTGATGTCGTCTTGCACCAGCAAGCTTTCGGTGATTTCCAGCTCCAACATCTGTGCCGGCAGTCCGGTCTCGCGCAAAATCTCTTGCACCAAGCGGCTGAGATCTTGATGGCGGAACTGATAGGCCGAGAGGTTGACTGCCAAGGAAACCGGTGTTGCGCTGAGACGCTGCCAGCGAGCCGCCTCGGTGCACGCTTGACGCAGCACCCATTCACCGATGGGGGTGATCAGCCCAGTTTCTTCGGCCACGGGGATGAATTCGCTGGGCGGACACATCGAACCATCCTCCCGCACCCACCGAATCAAGGCCTCCGCACCGACGATGCGGTGGGTGCGCAAATCAACTTGCGGTTGGAAATAAACCCTGAACTCGTTTTGATCCAAGGCCCGGCGCAACTGGGCCTCAAGGCGCGTACGCATCTGCACGGCTTGATCCATGTCGGCGGTGAAGAAGCGGGCGCTATTTTTGCCACTGTCCTTGGCCTGATACATCGCCGTATCGGCTTTACGGATCAAACCTGCCGCGCTGTCGCTATCCGCCGGATAACACGCCACACCGATGCTGACGCTGAGGAAGAACTGATCGTTCAGGATGTCAAACGGGGTTTTGAACGAGGCCAAAACGTTCTGCGCCAGTCGTGCCGTGGCCTCGTGGCCCCGGCCGGCACACAAAATGGCAAATTCGTCACCGCCCAAGCGAGCCAGCAGATCATCATCACCCAGGGTGTACCTCAAGCGCTCCGCCACCTTGTTGAGCAGTTGATCGCCTTGTTCGTGGCCTCGGGCATCGTTGATACGTTTGAAGTTATCCAGATCCAGCATCAGCACGCTGAGTGCGGTGCCATTGCGTTGTGCAACTCCCAAAGCTTGGTCAAGCCGCTCCATCAGCAAGGCTCGATTCGGCAAACCCGTGAGAGCATCGAAATGCGCGATCAGGTCTAGCCGATGACGCGCTAGTTGCACTTCTTCAAGGCGACGAGCGTTGTCCAGCACCAACGAGAGCGAATTGGCAAAACTGCGGGTCAGCAACTCATCTTCAGCTGAGAACGGTTCGCCATCGGGTTTGTCACTGAGATAGATCCGACCATAAACCCGGCCCATGTGGGATACCGGCACAGCCAGCAGTGAGGTCATGGGTGGGTGGTTTGCGGGAAATCCGGCACTGCGTGCATCGGCGTGGATGTTTTCCAACCGCAGGGCGACATCCTGCTGGATCACCACACCCAGCAAACCCCGGCCCTTGGGGAATTCATGAATCTGGGCCGCTTCTTCCGCACTTAGGCCGGTGTAGACAAATTGGGACAAGTTGCCTTCGCTATCCAAGATGCCGATCGCCCCATAACGGGCTTGGATCACCTTGACCAAGGCTTCAATGCCTCCTTGCAGCAGATCGCGCTCAATCGTGGTGTGAGACAGCAGTCTCAACAAGGTGCGCGCGGCATCATGCAGATTCTGCAGGCGTACCGCCCAAGTCTCTTTGTGTTGGCGATCCAGTTCGATTTGCTCATTGAGCTTGCGGGTTTCTTCCAGCAGCCATTGCTGGCGAGCCAGCAAGGCCGCGAGCCAACTGGCGCGTGTCACCACACCTAGGAGGGTTCCATGAGCATCCATCACGGGAACGGTACGCCATTCACGCGCTTCCATCGACTGGCCAAGCAACGCCAAGGGCATGTCAGCTGGAACCCGACCAGAGGGCGGGTTTAAACGCAGCAAATCCGCAAAAATCCGCTGCGGATAGGCCGCGATATCTTGCTCTGTGACCAAGCCTAAGAATTCAGCCTCCGGAGTCCCTTCCTCGGCAAACACCGCGTAGACCCCATAGGGGGCCAAGTGCCCCGGTTTGTAGCGCTGATCAGCAGTGACACGCACCATCGAGATATTGCAGAGCGCATCCGCAGCCACCAAGTCCCGCGCTAGGTCTTGAGTCCCGACCACTGTTATTCCCCCGACTCTTCGATGAACATCTCGACGCTGATCTCCAGCTGCATGATTTCTTCTGCCCCCATGGCTGGTTTGATGTTTCGCAGCACGAACGCTAGCAAACGATCCCTAGGAATGCGGCGCAACAAGGCTTGACGGACCAACACATCTTGGATGATGTCGTCTTCGATTTCGAGGTGTTCAAAGGGAAACGCAGTCAGCAGGTCCAAAGCCTTGCGCAGCGCCACACAGCCAATCGGCGCATCGCGACCGATCACCAAGCCGTCACGGATGAGCGGCAAGACGAATTCATGGGCCTTAGCCTTGATGATTTGCTGTTTTTTGGGGGCATTCATGGGCAGCTGACCCCCCTCTTTTGGGGGGATAGGGACAAGGTCCGAAACTTACTTCATTTTTCACGACCCATGGCAACTAAATCGCCGTTATTGATGGACTATCGAACTGCTTTTGATCTGGCTCCTATCGGTTTGGTGCTGTCACGCCAACGCACCATGGTCGATTGCAATGAACGCATGCTGGCCATGTTTGGGGCCGAGCGGGCACAGCTCATCGGCCAATCTTTTGGTCTGCTCTATCCGACCGACGAGGAGTTCGAGCGCACGGGCCAGCGCATCGTCGCAAGCCTAGATGACAGCGGGCATTACGCCGATGAACGCATCATGAAACGTGTCGGCGGTGGCTTGGGCGGTGCGGTGGCGGGTGAGCTTTTCTGGTGCCACGTCTCAGGTCGAGCCCTGGACCCTGCTCAGCCCCATGCTGCGGGCATTTGGGCCTTTGAAGACCTTTCCAATCGCCGCAGCGTGGGGGTGGCGTTGACCGCACGGGAGCGCGAAATCGCCGCCCTGCTTATCGAAGGCCTGACCAGCAAGCTCATCGGTCGCAAGCTCGGCATCAGCCCACGCACTGTCGATGTGTTCCGCGCCCGTCTGATCCGTAAAACCGGAGCCAGCTCGACCCCGGACTTGGTTCACAAGCTGCTGGCCGGTTCAGGCTCCGAGCCGGGTTGAGTCGTTGGCGTGGTTTGAGCTTGCAGATCTTGGTCGATCAAGTACAGGCGGGTGTCGAATTCAAGCTGGTGATAGTCGGGCAGCATGTGCTGACACAGGGCGTAAAAAGCCGAGTCATGTTCGCGCTCTTTCAGGTGCGCCAACTCATGCACCACGATCATCGCCAGCATGGGCTCCGGAGCCAGCCTGAACAAGCGGGCGATGCGGATCTCGCGCTTGGCCTTGAGTTGCCCGCCTTGCACCCGTGAAATACGGGTGTGGGTGCCCAAAGCTTGCTGCGTCAGACGCAAGGTGCCGTCAAACACCACTTTGCTCAGCGGCGGTGCGCTGCGCATGTAGCGCGCCTTGAGGGCCTGAACATGGTCATAAAGCGCCCGGTCGGTGCGGATGTCATGCGTTTGCGGATAACGCTGGCGCAGCCGCTCACCGAGCTTGCCTTGGTCGATGAGTTGGCGCACTTGATCGATCAAGGGCTGGGGGTAGCCATTTAACACGCTCAAAACAGATTTTTCCATGGCGCGGCATGATGCCAGCCCATGAACCGCCCGACGACCCCTGACACTGCTACTGCTCCCACAGCCCCACCCCTTTGGCGTGGTTACCTTGCCGCTGGCGGCGTGGTGCTGATTTGGACCGGCTTCATCCTGATGTCGCGCTTTGGCGGCAAGACCGCCCTCACCCCTTGGGACATCCTCGCCCTGCGCTTGGGCACGGCCAGCTTGATCTTGTTGCCGCTGTCGCTCAACTTGCCGCGCACGCTTTACGTTGACCTCTTGCGTGACGGCCGACTTTGGCTGCTGGCGCTGCTGGGGGTGTTGCTCTACGGCGTGCTGGTCTACGCCGGCTTCAAAACCGCTCCAGCCGCCCACGTGGGCATCTTGCTGTCGGGGCTACAGCCCTTTTTGATCGCCTTGGTGACATGGGGTTTGCTGCGCACGCCGCCATCCCGACAAACCCGCTTTGGCCTGATCGGTATCGGTCTGGGCTTGCTGTGCGTGGCGTGGCCGCTGGTGTGGAGCTCCGACTTGCTGATCGGTGACGGTTTGGTCTTGGCCGCGTCCATCACGTGGGCGTTTTACAGCGTGCTCAGCAAGCGCTGGAGCTTCGAGCCGTGGCTGCTGACGCGCTTTGTGGCGCTGGCCTCGGCGCTGGTGTTTTTGCCGATCTACGCCCTCTTTCTGCCCAAAGCGCTGGACAGCGTGCCACCTTCGATGCTGCTGATGCAAGGCCTGTACCAAGGCATCGGCCCGACCATTTTGGCCATGCTGCTGTTTCTCAAAGCCGTCCATGTCCTGGGGCCACAACGCACCGGCGCCATGATCGCGCTCGTGCCCGTGCTGGCTGGCGTCAGC
>NZ_JH660680.1:0-17396 GCF_000262525.1 Leptothrix ochracea L12 | reverse complement strand
GGTCGGCGGTGGCGGCTCCGGTGGAGCCCGCGCTGCTCAATCCGCCCAGTTGTGCCAAGCCGATCTTTCTGACTTTTGACACCGGCCACATGGGCGTGGCACCGCTGATCGCTGAAGTCTTGCAGCGCCATCAGATCAAGGTGACCTTCTTCATGGCCAACGAGCGCACCCTTGATGGCGGTAGTCTCGACGACCATTGGGCGCCGTGGTGGAAGGCGCGCGCCGACGAAGGCCACCTCTTTGGCAGCCACACGTGGGATCACGTGGGCTGGCGGCGCGATCTGCCAGATGGGCGCTTTGAGATGAAAGCGTCTTTCGGCCCGCAGACTGGCAAGACGCAGGTTTGGGATGCCACCCAGTTCTGCACCGAACTGAATCGGCCGGCCCAGCGGTTTGCCGAGATGAGCGGCGGGCGCAGCATCGCGCCGATCTTTCGCGCCCCCGGTGGCAAGGTCTCGCCGCAGTTGGAGGCTGCTGCCAAGCAATGCGGCTACCGCATGGTGCCGTGGAGCCCAGCGGGCTTTTTGGGCGATGAGTTGCCCAGCGAGCGCTATCCCAACGCCCAGCTGCTGGCCAAGGCGCTGCGCGACATTCGCCCCGGCGACATCTTGGCGGCGCACTTAGGGATTTGGTCGCGCAAAGACCCGTGGGCACCGGCCGTGCTGGAGCCGCTGGTCACAGGTCTGCTGAAAAAGGGCTACTGCTTTGCCACCTTGGCGGAGCATCCCGATTACCGGGACTGGATTCGCACGGGTGGTGTGAAAGCTGGTGTGAAGGCCGGTGTGAAGCTTTGAAGAAGCGGGTGTGGCGATGATCGATGCTCTGACGTCGGCGTTTTCAGCGGCGCAGCAAACCTTGTTCGAGCACGTGGTGCAGCCGCTGGTGTTTGCCACGGGCGGCGGCTCCATCCTCGAAGACGCCTATGACGCCACCGGCTGGCTGCTGGTGGGGCTGATCCAGCTGGCGGTGATGCTGGCGCTGATCGGGCCCTTGCAGCGCTGGCGGCCCATCGAGGTCTGGTCCGATCAGCGCGCCGTGCGGGTCGATGTGCTCTACACCCTGCTGCATCGCTTGGGGCTGATCCGGGTGGCCTTGTTCTTCACGGTTGATCCGTTGTGGAACGATCTTTGGGGCTGGTTGGCGGTGCAAGGTGTGGCCGGGGTTCAGCTTGACGCTTGGGTTGCACCGCTGTGGGTGGGTGTGACGGATACGGCCTTGGCGGGTTTCTTGGTTTACTTGGTGGCCTTTGACTTGGCCGATTACGGCTTGCACCGGGCGCAGCACCACTTCAACTGGTGGTGGGCCCTGCATGCGGTGCATCACAGCCAGCGCCAGATGACGATGTGGACCGACAGCCGTAATCACTTGCTCGACGATCTGCTGCGCGACGCCTTGATGGTGACGCTGGGCCATGCGATCGGCGTGGCTCCGGGGCAGTTTGTGGCGGTGGTGGCGTGTACGCAGTTGGTCGAGAACCTGTCGCACGCCAATGCCCGCTTGTCCCTGGGCTGGTTGGGTGCGCGCTTGGTGGTTGGGCCCCGGTTTCACCGTGTGCATCACGGCATCGGTATCGGCCACGAGTCTCAAGGCCAAGGCACGCTCGGTGGACACAACTTTGCGGTGCTGCTGCCGGTGTGGGACATGCTCTTTCGCACGGCCCGTTTTGACGGTGGCAACGAGCCCACCGGCATCCGCGATCAAGCGCTCGAAGCGGGCGGGCGTGACTACGGCGAGGGCTTTTGGGCTCAGCAGTGGTTGGGGCTGAAGCGGTTGCTGTTTTGCAAGAAAGATCGTTCATGACTGCTGTCTCTCATCCCCAAGCTGCCCCGCGTTTTGCGTTGATCATCGTGGGCGACGAAATTCTCTCGGGCAAGCGCCAAGATCGGCACATGGCCAAAGTCATTGAGCTGCTGACGGCGCGCGGGTTGATGCTTGACGCGGTGCGCTATGTCGGTGACGACCGGCCACGCATCACGGCGGCCTTGCGCGATGCCTTTGCCAGCGGAGATGTGGTGTTTTGCTGTGGCGGTATCGGTGCCACACCTGACGACCACACGCGCCAATGTGCGGCCCAAGCCTTGGGTCGGCCGCTGGAGGCGCATCCGCAAGCGGTTGAGCTGATCCACGAGCGTATGCGTGAACTGGCTGAGCAGCGCGGCGAGGTCTATCAGCCAGAGCACCCTGACAACATCCATCGCCTGAACATGGCGCAGTTCCCCGCTGGGGCCGAGATCATTCCGAACCCCTACAACCGGATTGCTGGTTTCTCGGTGGGCAGTGTGCATTTCGTGCCGGGATTCCCCGTGATGGCGCATCCGATGATCGAAGCACTGCTGGACGGTCGCTACGCTGCGTTGCACGGCGGCCAAGCGCAAGCGGAACGCTCGGTGATCGTTTTTGGTGCGATGGAGGCCAGCCTCACGCCGTTGATGATCGAGATCGAAGCCGGTTTTGCGGGCATCAAGGTGTTCAGTTTGCCCAGCGTCGATCACCCGCAATACGGGCGGCATATCGAGTTGGGCGTCAAAGGGCGAGATCCGCAACTGCTGGCGGCATTCGAGGCCCTGAACATGGGCTTGCTTCACATGTCGGCCAAGCTCGGCCCTGAAATGGTGCGCGGCGCCTGAGCTGCTTTGCGCTGATTTGGTGCCTTTATTTGCACCAAATCAGTGCCATTGCGGCGGATCGGGCTCCGCATGGGGCGAATGACCTTCCATGCGGCCCCTTGGATCGGCGGCATGCTTTCTGCTACATTGCCGGGCGCCCTGTTGCACAGCACGGGGTACACCCTACCGTTCAACGCATACTTTCCATCTCCCTAGGAGCCCTCTGATGGCCAAGAACGTCGCCGACGTGATGAAGCTGGTGAAGGAAAACGAAGTCAAGTTCGTTGATTTCCGCTTCACCGACACCCGTGGCAAGGAACAGCACGTTTCCGTGCCCATTTCTGCTTTTGACGAAGACAAATTCGCGTCGGGTCATGCGTTCGACGGATCTTCGATCGCTGGCTGGAAGGGCATCGAAGCTTCGGACATGATCCTGTTGCCGGATCCCAATACCGCCAACATCGACCCGTTCTTCGATGAACCGACCCTGATCCTCACTTGTGATGTGATCGAGCCGGGTGACGGCAAGCCCTACGAGCGCGATCCGCGTTCCTTGGCCAAGCGCGCCGAAGCCTACATGAAGTCCACCGGCTTGGGCGACACCGCCTACTTCGGTCCGGAACCTGAATTCTTCGTCTTCGACAGCGTGCGCTGGAACGCCGACATGTCGGGCTGCTTCGTTTCGATCGAATCGGAAGAAGCGGCTTGGAACTCCGGCAAAGACTACGAACACGGCAACAAGGGCTTCCGCCCGACCGTCAAGGGCGGTTACTTCCCCGTGCCTCCGGTCGATTCCGGCCAAGACATGCGCTCGGAAATGTGCTTGATCCTGGAAGCCATGGGCATCCCGGTTGAAGTGCATCACCACGAAGTGGCCAACGCCGGCCAGATGGAAATCGGCACCAAGTTCAGCACGCTGATCCAGCGCGCTGACTGGGTTCAGCTGCAAAAGTACATCATCCACAACGTTGCGGCCGCCTACGGCAAGACCGCCACGTTCATGCCCAAGCCCATCGTTGGCGACAACGGTAGCGGCATGCACGTGCATCAGTCGGTGTGGAAAGACGGCAAGAACTTGTTCGCTGGCGACGGCTATGCCGGTTTGTCGGAATTCGCCCTGTACTACATCGGCGGCATCATCAAGCACGCTCGCGCGCTGAACGCCATCACCAACCCGGGCACCAACAGCTACAAGCGTTTGGTGCCGGGCTACGAAGCCCCGGTGAAGTTGGCTTACTCGGCCAAGAACCGCTCGGCTTCGATCCGTATCCCGCACGTGCCGAACCCGAAGGGCCGTCGCGTCGAAGCACGCTTCCCCGATCCTTTGATGAACCCATACCTGGGTTTTGCCGCGCTGTTGATGGCCGGTCTGGATGGCGTGGAAAACAAGATCCATCCGGGCGAGCCCGCCACGAAGGATCTGTATCACCTGCCGCCGGAAGAAGACGCGCTGATCCCGACCGTGTGTTCGAGCCTAGAACAAGCGCTCGAATACTTGGACAAGGGCCGCTCCTTCCTGACCAAGGGCGGTGTGTTCACCGATTCGTACATTGATGCCTACATCGAGCTGAAGATGCAGGAAGTCACGCGCATGCGCATGACCACCCATCCGATCGAGTTCGACATGTACTACAGTCTGTGAGGCTTTTCGGTCGCTCCTAAGGCGGCCGACTTGCTCGCGAACACGACGAGAGACGGCCGCCAAGGCCGTCTCTTTTTTGCGCCATACTCGTCCGGCTTGGAAAACATGATCACTGGAGTTCATTGAATGTCACGCATCGTGCTGTGGGCTGTTGCCGGTGTGTTGGGCTTGACCTTGAGCTCGGCCCATGCTCAGGACCGTCAGGTGTACCGATGCCCCGGCAATCTGTACACCGATCAGATCAGTGTCAAAGAGGCTGCGGCCCGGGGTTGCAAGACCTTGGACGGCGCACCGGTCACGGTCGTTCAATCGTCCACCCCCCGTCGAGCGGGTTCGTCAGCTGCGGGTGGCGCTTCGGGTCCAGCCAGTGCGGTGCGGGTTGATCCGGCTGAGCAGCGTGCCCGTGACAGCGATGCGCGACGTATCTTGGAAGCCGAGTTGCGCAAGGACGAAGAGCGGCTGGCGCAGATGCAGAAGGATTACAACGGCGGCGAGCCTGAGCGACGCGGTGAGGAACGTAATTTCTCGCGTTATCAAGAGCGGGTCGCCGACATGAAGGCCGCCATCGCCCGCAAGGAGGCCGACATTGCGGCGATTCGCCGTGAGCTTTCCAAAGTGGCTGCACCATGAGCACCTTTGCGCGTAGCGCATCGGTTTTCGATGCTTTTGATCATTTGGCCACGATGGTGGCTGTGATTGATCTCCGAGGGCAGTGTGCCTTCGTCAATGCTGCGTTTGAAAACACCCTCGGTTTGCCTCGGCGGCACTTGCAGCAGCAGTGCGTGTTTGACTGGTTTATCCAGCGTTCGGTGCTGATGAGCACGGTACAGGCGGTGGTCGATAACGAATACAGCACCGGGCGCTTTGATGCCAGCCTGCGTCAACCTCATGTGCTGAGCCAAGAGCCGCTGCCGGTGCATGTGATCGTCACGCAGATCGAGCGGAGTCAGCAGCAGGTGTTGCTGGAAGTGGTAGAGATCAAGCAGCAGGCTCGCCAAGACCGTGAAACCCGGACTTTGGACCAAGCTCGGATGACCAAGGAGCTCATCCGTAATTTGGCTCACGAGATCAAAAACCCGCTCGGTGGTATCCGGGGGGCGGCGCAGTTGTTGGAGATGGATCTCAACGACAAGGCGTTGATCGAATACACCCAAGTCATCATCCACGAGGTGGATCGGCTTCAGGGTTTGGTGGACCGGTTGCTCGCACCGCATCGTCGGCCGCAAATGGTGGCTGACGTCAATATCCACGAGGTGCTAGAGCGCGTGCGCGCCTTGGTGCTGATCGAGTGCCCCAAGGGTTTGGAGCTTGTACGGGACTACGATATTTCCTTGCCCGAGTTCCGGGGGGACCGTGAGCAGTTGATTCAAGCCGTGCTCAATGTGACGCAAAACGCTGCTCAAGCTTTGGCAGCTCGCCGCCAAGAAGGCTCGGCTCGCATCATTCTCCGTACCCGCGCAGCGCGGCAGATCACCATTGGTCTGCATCGCTACCGACTGGCACTGGAATTGCATATCGAGGACAACGGACCCGGCGTCGCCGCCGAGATTCGTGATCGCATCTTCTTCCCGCTGGTTTCCGGCCGGGACGGCGGATCGGGCTTGGGACTGACGCTGGCGCAGGATTTCATCCAGCAGCACCGGGGCACGATTGAATGCGAGAGCGAACCTGGGCGAACGTTGTTTCGGATCCTGATTCCGTTGCCGTGATGTCGGGTGTGCATGCCACTCCGGCACGGTGACATGCCAAGGACATGCAAGGGAAACGGGCAAGACATGAAATCCATCTGGATCGTTGACGACGACCAATCCATCCGCTTCGTTTTGGAAAAGGCGCTCGCTCGGGAAGGCCTGCCTGTGCGCAGTTTCACCAACCCACGCGACGTTTTAGTCGCTTTGCAAGAGGATTCCCCGCAGGTATTGGTGAGTGACATCCGCATGCCGGGTGGCTCGGGCATTGACCTGCTGGGGCGAGCTAAGACGATGTATCCGGGGTTGCCCGTGATCATCATGACGGCTTATTCCGATCTGGATAGCGCGGTTTCGGCGTTCCAAGGTGGTGCTTTCGAATATCTGCCCAAGCCCTTCGATCTGACCAAAGCTGTCGAGCTCATCCGCCGAGCCGCCGAAGAAAGCTTGCGCGAAGAACTGATCGACGAAAGTGCGACCGAGATGCCTGAAATGCTCGGGCAGGCGCCGGCGATGCAAGATGTTTTTCGCGCCATCGGGCGGCTGAGCCAGAGCCAAGTCACGGTGCTGATCACAGGGGAGTCCGGCTCAGGCAAAGAGCTGGTGGCGCGTGCGCTGCACAAGCACAGTCCGCGCGCAGATGGGCCTTTCGTGGCGATCAACACGGCGGCGATTCCGAAGGACTTGCTGGAAAGCGAGCTGTTTGGTCACGAACGCGGCGCGTTCACCGGCGCGCAGGCGATGCGCCGGGGCCGTTTTGAGCAAGCCGACAATGGCACGCTCTTTTTGGATGAAATCGGTGACATGCCCTTCGATTTGCAGACCCGTCTTTTGCGGGTGCTCAGCGACGGGCAGTACTACCGCGTGGGTGGGCATCAGCCGATCAAGACCCATGTTCGAGTGATCGCTGCCACCCACCAAAATTTGGAAGAACGGGTGCGGGATGGGGTTTTTCGCGAGGACTTGTTCCATCGCTTGAATGTGATCCGGCTGCGCTTGCCGCCCTTGCGTGAACGCCGCGAGGACATTGCTGGTTTGACGCGCCATTTCTTGGCCCGCAGTGCCAAAGAATTGGGCGTTGAAGCGAAACGAATTTCCGAAGCCGCTTTGCTGCGGGTGATGGATTTCGACTTTCCGGGCAACGTGCGTCAGTTGGAGAATCTGTGCCATTGGTTGACCGTGATGGCGCCGGCGCAGATGGTTGATCCGAAGGATTTGCCGCCAGAGATCATTGGCTCACCGCCAGTCGGTTTGCTCATGTCATCGGACGCGGGGAGGTCTCGCGCGGGGCCAGAGCTTCATCTGGTGAGGGATGCCATGATGCCGGCCGTGTCTGCGGCGGAGAGTTTGAATGCTGTGCATGCCATGGGAGAGGGCTGGTTGCTTGATCTGGAGCGCCAAGCTCGCAGCCTGCTGGAGCGAGGTGAGCCTGACATATGGGATCGCCTTGCGCGAGACTTTGAGGGGCAGCTTATCCGTACGGCTTTGTCCATGACCAAGGGTCGCCGCATCGAAGCAGCGCATAAATTAGGGATTGGCCGCAACACCATCACCCGCAAGATTCAAGATCTGGGGTTGGAAGACTAAGGGGTAGGGTGGGGCTTGACCTATCTCAAAGAGAGACCTGAGGAGTTGGGAGACAGTGCGCCCACAATTTTCACTTGGGTTTTGACGTGCCTGCCGATGTCTTGGCTTTTCTGGATGGTGCCTCAACCTTGCCGCGTCCGCGTCGCAGGGTGGTTGGGCCGCCTCCCCCTCCCGCTGATCCCACACCGTGGGAGAAAATTTTTGGAGCACCGCTCACCGCTGAGGAGTGGGGTGTCTTGACCCGCTTGGCCCGCCGCCGCGAGGTGTCTGCGGGTGAGGCTGTGCTGGATCGATTGGGGATCGCTCAATATTTGGTGCTGTTGCTGCGCGGTGATGTGGTGTTGGGTTCTCGAGCCATGGATGGTGACTTACGCACCGAGCGCACGCTGACGGGGCCCGCATGGTTGGATCTGAGTTCCGCTTGGCTGGGTGAGCCTCATGCCATGGAGGCTCAAGCACTGTCTGATGTGACGGTGGCTGAGTTGCCCTTGGACGCTTTGCGCCTGCAACTGGCTGCGCATACTTCCCTGTCAGAGCGATTGTGTGTGTGTTTGGCTCAACAAATCGGCGTCCTTACGGGAACTTCACGTAATTTGTTGCACAACGATGCTTCGGCCCGATTTGCGCAGTGGTTGTTACAGCGGTGTCCACCGGGCGAGAGCTTGACTTGTGAGGTTCGCTTGCAAGAACGCAAGCGTGATATCGCACAACAACTGGCGATGACCCCCGAGACCCTGTCCCGCTTGATCCGCAACCTTGAACAGCGTGGCTTCATCAGCATGCAGGGGTATACCGTGCGGATTCATGACCGGTCACAGCTCCAGCGTTGTGCTGGTGCGACTCGATAGACGGGGCTGAAACGATACCCGGGAGGGTTCTTGGGGCTGTGATGAAGTGCTTTGGCACTCTTGTTGGGTGAGTGCTAGACTGGGGAGATCTCCACCCTTGTGCCCTCTTCATGAATGCTATGGTTCTTCCTTCTGCTGCTTCGTTAAGCTCCCGGGATCCGTGGGCGATGGTGCCGTCGCTGGGAAATCTGGATGCCTACATTTCGGCCGTGAATCGGCTGCCGATGTTGACGGCAGATGAAGAAGTTTCGCTGGCGCAACGCTTGCAGCAGCACAGTGACTTGGATGCCGCCGGTCGTTTGGTGTTATCGCATCTTCGGCTGGTGGTGTCGTTGTCTCGCCAGTACGTGGGTTATGGCCTGCCTCAAGGTGATCTGATCCAAGAAGGCAATGTCGGCCTCATGAAGGCTGTGAAGCGTTTTGACCCAGAGCAGGGCGTGCGTTTGGTGAGCTACGCCACTCACTGGATCAAGGCTGAGATTCACGAGTACGTGCTGAAAAATTGGCGCATGGTCAAGGTTGCAACGACCAAAGCCCAGCGCAAGCTTTTTTCAATCTGCGCTCCATGAAGCGTCAGTTCAAGGCTGAAGCGCTCGATGGGCAAACGCATCGGATGTCGCTGTCCGAGGCAGAAATCGAAACGGTCGCTCGCGAGTTGAACGTGGCGCGCGAAGACGTCATCGAGATGGAAACCCGTTTCGCCGGGGGAGATGTCGCTTTGGAGGCTGGTTCGGAGGATGACGATGAGGCTGTCGCGCCCATCGCCTATTTGGCCGATGAGCGCCAAGAGCCGACTCGATTGCTGGAAGCTCGTCGCATGGATGAGTTGGCAGGGCCTGGGTTGCTGCGCGCCTTAGACGCCTTGGATGCTCGGAGTCGTCGTATCGTCGAGGAGCGTTGGCTGCATGTCCATGATGATGGCAGCGGTGGTATGACCTTGCACGATCTAGCCGCTGAGTACGGCGTGAGTGCCGAACGCATTCGTCAAATTGAAGTGGCAGCCCTCAAGAAGATGCGCTCAGCCCTTGCTGCGCAAACCTGACCCTTCGTCCTTGTTACGGGTTTGGGATCTGCCCACCCGGTTGGCCCATGGCGCATTGATGCTGATGGTGGCGGGGGCGCTTGTCACAGCCAGTGTGGGTGCCGATTGGATGGACTGGCACATGCGCTGTGGTCACGGTGTGGCTGTATGGCTGCTGTTTCGGTGGGTGTGGGGGTTTGTCGGCGGGCACTGGTCGCGGTTCACCACCTTTGTGGTGGGACCGGTTCAGTGGATGCGTTATCTGCGTGAGGGCCTGCCGCCAACGGTGGGGCATAACCCGTTGGGGGCGCTTTCGGTGTGGGGCCTCTGGGGCCTCTTGACCCTCATGGTGCTCACGGGGTGGGTCGCTGACGATGGGGTCGCCTACGCAGGCCCTTGGGTCAGTGGTGTCACCGCATCGTTTTCTGAAAGCGCCACGCACTGGCATGGCCACTGGGGGCAAGGCTTGTTGTGGGGTGGATCGGGTTGCATCTGGGCGCAGTGATCTATCACCAGTGCGTGCGGCATGAAGATCTGATCGGGCCCATGTGGCATGGTGACAAGGTTTATCCACCGATGTCGGCGGCGGGTCTGGTGCCATCCGTGGATAACGCGCGCCAGCGGGGCAAGGCTTTGGTTTGCTTCTGTCTTTGTCTGTTGGGTGTTGTTAGCCTTGTCAGCTTGGGGCAAGTGGGCGGCTAAAATCACACAGATGGACTCGTCTGACTGCCATCTTTTTCGCCTTCGACGCCGATCCACCTTGCTGCGACTCAGGCCATTTTCAGGGACTACGCCGATTCTCTTTCGGTGCGTCATGCCATCGGTGACTTTGAGTGTGAGGTGCGGTCTTTGCCCGGGTGCTATGCGGAGATGAACGGCGGGTTGTTGTTGCTTGCGCAGTGGCGTGGAGCGATTGCCGGGTGCGGAGCTTTTCGTCAGCAAGTGGATGTGGACTATCCCAATGCTTGCGAAATGAAGCGACTGTATGTTCGCCCTGCTTTTCGCCGCCTAGGATTAGGCCGGATTTTGGTACAAGCGTTGATGAATCAGGCCTACCAAGCGGGGTATTCGACGATGTTGCTTGATACCTTGGATGACATGGAAACGGCGCGCGAGCTCTACGCCTCGCTGGGTTTCATCGAGGTACCGCCCTACCATTACAGCCCGGTCCCCGGAGCGCACTACCTGATGGTTGATCTTCAAGGGCCGTTGTCCGCCTATTAACCACTGTCCTGAGCGCTGTTTGCCATGTTGTGTTCCACCATTCGTCCGGTTAGCGGGTCTTGTTTGTTGGGTGAATCGCCCTTTTGGCATCCAATCGATCAAGTTTTGTATTGGTGCGACATTCCAGGTCGAAGCCTTCATTGCCTTGATCCTGTGACTGAACTTGAACAAGCGTGGCAACTGCCTTGGGAGCCCGGTTGTGTGGTGCCTGCTGAGGACGGTGGACTTTGGGTCGCCCTGCGCGATGGGGTGCATCGTTTCGATCCTCTTGTTGGGCGGTGTGTTGAATTGCTTGCTGCTGCACCATATGACGTGCGCCAAGAGCGATTCAACGACGGCAAATGTGATCCCCAAGGTCGTTTTTGGGTCGGCACTCTCTACGAGCCGCGTGACAAGTTGTTGGCATCGCTTTATCGGTTGGATCCGAATGGTTTCAAGGCTTGCGCCTCTGGTGTCACGACCGCCAATGGGTTGGCGTGGAGTGTGGATGGTCGAACGATGTATTGGTCGGATACCAAGGCCCATCGTATCGATGCCTTTGATGTTGATCCTGACGCGGGCGTCATCAGTCGGCGACGTACTTTTGTTTCTTTCCCTTTGCGGGATCTAGGGCAGCCCCTTGAGACGTATGGAGGACGGCCCGATGGAGCTGCGATGGATCAAGAGGGGGGCTACTGGGTCGCCATGTATGAAGGGGCTCGCCTTTTGCGATTGGATGCATCAGGGCGTGTGACGGATGAAATCGCGTTGCCTGTGCAATGTCCCACCATGCTTACCTTTGGCGGAGCGGATTTACGAACGCTTTACGTCACGACGGCAAGCTACAACCGACCTGCCGCAGAGCTAGTGGTACAGCCTTGGGCCGGCAAAGTCTTGTCGATGAGGGTGGCTGTTGCTGGGCTGGCAGCACCGCTAGCACGAAGGCTGTAACCCCTTGCGCTAGCTCAAACCTTGAGAATGCCTGAGGGTGTCGTAAGGGCATCAGGTCGAAATTGCTCGTTTATACGTATACAATGCGGAATTCTGCTGAAAAGCCCAAGCAATTCTCAAAAATGGAACGAAACGTTCGAGCC
Organism: Leptothrix ochracea L12; assembly: GCF_000262525.1. NCBI lineage: Bacteria > Pseudomonadati > Pseudomonadota > Betaproteobacteria > Burkholderiales > Sphaerotilaceae > Leptothrix > Leptothrix ochracea. Next base: position 5,707 of record NZ_JH660680.1, on the reverse strand, counting down.
CATGGCTGGGAAGACGAGGCTGACAAGTACGAGAGTACACCCTTCAAGCGGCTGACTCGTGAAGAAGTGCTTAGCATGAAGTCGCAATTTGCTTCGGTCAGTCCGTGGCGAGTTGTTGGCGTTCAAGTGTTGGTGGGTGTTGTTTTTGCTTTGATCGCCTTTGGGTGGTCTGGCGAAATCTCTGTAGCTTGGTCTGCGCTCTACGGTGCGGCAGCAGTGGTTGTTCCGGGTGTCTTGATGGCGCGTGGGATGACCAGTCGGCTTTCCTTGGGATCACCGCTGGCCGGTGCGGCTGGGTTTGTGATCTGGGAGCTGTTGAAAATTGTGGTTTCGGTCGTGATGCTGATGTTGGCATCACGGGTTGTGCAACATCTCAGTTGGCCGGTTTTGCTGGTGGCGGTGATGTTGTGTATGAAGGTCTATTGGCTTGCGCTCTCGTGGCGGGGTCGTTAAAAGTATCAGAACCATGTCTTCTGCCGAGCAGCATGTCCTCACAGCGAGTGAATACGTCGTTCACCACCTGACCCATCTTCAGAGCGCTAAGCCGAAGTCGATTGTTGACTTTTCGGTGATCAACTACGACTCGTTGATTTTTTCCATCTTGTTGGGTCTGGTGTGTTGCTTTGTCTTGTGGCGTGCTGCGCGCACTGCCACGTCAGGCGTGCCGGGTCGCTTTCAGATTGCTGTGGAAATGCTGGTTGAGATGGTGGAGTCCCAAGCCAAGGGCATCGTGCACAACGCCAACAGTCGCAAGCTGGTTGCGCCGTTGGCCTTGGTCGTCTTTGTCTGGATCTTCATCCTGAATGCCATGGACTTGTTGCCGGTTGATTTGCTCCCGGCGATCTGGAGTTCGATCTACGGTGCGACGGGCCACGATGCGCATCACGCTTACCTGCGTTCTGTGCCGACGGCTGACTTGTCGGTGACCATGGGTCTGTCGGTCGGCGTGTTGCTGGTTTGCTTGGTCTACAACGTCAAGATCAAGGGTATTGGCGGCTGGGTGCATGAGTTGTTCTCTGCGCCGTTCGGTGATCACTGGGCCTTGTATCCCTTCAACTTCATGATGCAACTCATTGAGTTTGTGGCCAAGACTGTTTCGCATGGCATGCGGTTGTTCGGCAACATGTACGCTGGCGAGCTCATCTTCTTGCTGATTGCCATGATGGGTGGTGCTTGGTCCTTGAGCGCAACGGGCATCGGTTTGGCCATCGGTCAGATCATTGCTGGTTCGGCTTGGGCGATCTTCCACATCCTGATCATTACCCTGCAAGCCTTTGTGTTCATGATGCTGACGCTGGTGTACATCGGCCAAGCGCATGACGCTCACTGATCGCGCTTTGCTGCGTTGAATCAAGTTAGTCGGTTTTTCCTTTCTCTTTTCCCACATAACCTCTCGAACTAGGAGTCCATCATGGAAGTTATCAGCTTTGTTGCCCTCGCCGCTGGCCTGATCATTGGTCTGGGTGCCGTTGGTGCTTGTATCGGTATCGGCATCATGGGTAGCAAGTACCTTGAGTCGGCTGCTCGCCAGCCTGAACTGATGGGTGAACTGCAAACCAAGATGTTCCTGTTGGCTGGCCTGATTGACGCCGCCTTCATTATCGGTACCGGTGTTGCTCTGTGGTTCGCTACAGCCAATCCGTTCCTGGCTCAGCTCGCTCAGATCGCCGCCAAGTAATTCGCGTCGCCAGCTCCGTTCCTGCTGCGTGCAGAGACGGACTTTCGTCGCGTCCATTACCCATTGAGGCACTCACGTGAGCATTACTGCAACTCTGATCGTCCAGATGATCGTTTTCGCGATCTTGGTCTGGTTCACGATGTCATTTGTCTGGCCGCCGATTGCCAAAGCGCTGGATGAGCGTGCTGCGCAAATTTCGGATGGCTTGGCTGCTGCTGACAACGCTAAGGCTGAATTGGCCAGCGCGAACAAGCGGATCGAAGAGCAACTGACACAGTCGCGCAACGACTCTGCCAAGCTGCTCGCTGAAGCAGAAAAGCGCGCGCAGTCGATCATCGAAGACGCCAAAAAGCGTGCCGATGAAGAAGGTTTGAAGATCGTCGCAGCTGCCAAGGCTGACGCCGAACAGCAATCGATCAAGGCTCGCGAAGCCCTGCGCAGCGAAGTGGCTGTGCTGGCTGTCAAGGGCGCCGAACAGATCCTCAAGCGCGAAGTCAATCCGGCTGTGCATGCTGATCTGCTGGGTCGTCTCCAGACGGAGCTCTGATCATGGCTGATCTCGCAACCATCGCGCGTCCCTATGCCGAGGCGCTCTACCAAGTCGCTCGCCAAGGTGATCTGGCCGCCTGGACACAACAGCTTGACGGGCTCGCCCTGATCGCCGGTGACGCAGGCTTGCTGCAATTCGCAGCCAGTCCGACGTCGACGTCGGCACAGGTGTTTGACGTCGTGGCGGCTGCGTTCGGTCAATCGCTTTCGGGTGGCGTGCAGAATTTTCTGCACACCCTGATCGAGAACGATCGTTTGGTGGTTTTGCCGGCGATCGTCGCGCAGTTTCACGCTCTGGCCGATGCGGCCAAGGGCGTGGCTGATGCGGTGGTCTTCAGTGCTTTCCCGATCACGCCTGCGGACCTCGGTCCGGTGCTGGCTGTGCTCGAAAAGCGCTTTGGCCGCAAGCTGCAAGCCACCGTGGTCGTCGAGCCTGAACTCATCGGTGGTATCCGCGTCGTGGTGGGTGATGAAGTGTTGGACACTTCTGTCAAAGCCCGTCTCGAACGTATGAAGGTGGCCCTGGCCGCGTAAGAGCTTAATCGCTCGCACCCGAATCTTCTCTGCGTCGTTCGTCCATGTACCAAGATGTGGCCGCCTGACCAGACTGGGAGCAATCTATGCAACTGAATCCCGCAGAAATTTCCGAACTGATCAAGAGCCGCATCGAAGGTCTCGGTGCCTCTACGGATGTCCGTAATCAGGGCACGGTCGTTTCCGTGACTGACGGCATCTGCCGTATCCACGGCCTGAGCAACGTGATGCAGGGCGAAATGCTCGAATTCCCGGGCAACACCTTTGGTCTGGCGTTGAACCTGGAGCGTGACTCCGTGGGCGCCGTGATCTTGGGCGCTTACGAGAACATCTCCGAAGGCGACGTTGTCAAGTGCACCGGCCGCATTCTGGAAGTGCCCGTTGGCCCCGAACTGATTGGTCGCGTGGTCAACGCTCTGGGCGCTCCGATCGACGGCAAAGGCCCGATCAACGCCAAGATGACCGACGTGATCGAAAAGGTTGCGCCGGGCGTGATCGCACGTAAGTCGGTGGACCAGCCGGTGCAAACCGGTCTGAAGTCGATCGACTCGATGGTGCCGGTGGGCCGTGGTCAGCGCGAGCTGATCATCGGTGACCGTCAGACGGGTAAAACCGCTGTGGCCATCGACGCGATCATCAATCAGAAGGGTCAGAACATGACCTGCATCTACGTTGCGATCGGCCAGAAGGCTTCGTCGGTCAAGAACGTGGTGCGTGCTCTGGAACAGAACGGCGCGATGGATTACACCATCGTCGTGGCTGCCACTGCTGCTGAATCGGCCGCCATGCAATACATCTCGGCCTACACCGGCTGCACGATGGGCGAGTACTTCCGTGACCGTGGTCAAGATGCACTGATCGTTTATGACGATCTGTCCAAGCAAGCCGTGGCCTATCGTCAAGTGTCGTTGTTGCTGCGCCGCCCACCAGGCCGCGAAGCCTACCCTGGCGACGTGTTCTATCTCCACAGCCGTCTGCTCGAACGCGCAGCTCGTGTGAACGCCGACTATGTCGAAGCTTTCACGCAAGGCGCCGTCAAGGGCAAGACCGGTTCGCTGACGGCTCTGCCGATCATCGAAACCCAAGCCGGTGACGTGTCTGCTTTCGTGCCGACCAACGTGATCTCGATCACCGACGGCCAGATCTTCTTGGAAACCAACCTGTTCAACGCAGGTATCCGCCCCGCCATCAACGCCGGTATCTCGGTGTCGCGCGTCGGTGGTGCTGCTCAGACCAAGTTGATCAAGGGCCTGTCCGGCGGTATCCGTACCGACTTGGCGCAGTACCGTGAATTGGCTGCGTTCGCACAGTTCGCTTCCGATTTGGACGCTGCAACTCGTAAGCAGCTGGACCGTGGTGCTCGTGTGACTGAATTGCTCAAGCAAGCTCAGTACTCGCCGCTGTCGGTCAGCTTGATGGGTGCGACGTTGTACGCCGTCAACAAGGGCTACTTGGACGACATCGACGTCAAGAAGGTCTTGCCTTTCGAAGCCGGTTTGCATCAGTTCTTGAAGGCCAGCCACGCTGCGCTGCTCAAGAAGCTCGATGACAGCAAGGCCATGGATAAGGACGCGGAAGCCGAGTTGCAAGGCGCGATCGCTGCCTTCAAGAAGACCTTCGCCTGATCCCCAGCGACTGATCGACAAGGAGCAACGTCATGGCGTCAGGCAAGGAAATACGCGGCAAGATCAAATCGGTGGAAAACACCAAGAAGATCACCAAGGCCATGGAGATGGTTGCCGCGTCCAAGATGCGCAAGGCGCAGGAACGCATGCGTGCGTCTCGCCCGTACGCAGACAAGATCCGCAACATCACTGCCAACCTGTCTCGGGCTATTCCGGAGTATCACCACCCCTTCGTGGTGAAAAACAATGGCACGGGCAAGATCGGCATGATCGTGGTCACGACCGACAAGGGCTTGTGCGGTGGCATGAACACCAACGTGTTGCGTGCGACCACCAACAAGATGCGTGAGTTCGATGCGGCGGGTTTGAAAGTTCAAGCTGTGGCCATTGGCAACAAGGGCTTGGGCTTTCTGAATCGCATCGGCGCAGAAGTTGTTGCGCACGCCATTCAGTTGGGCGACACGCCGCACTTGGAAAAGCTCATCGGCCCCGTCAAGGTGTTGCTCGATCTTTATGCTGAGGGCAAGCTGGACGCGGTTTATATCTGCTGCACCCGCTTCGTCAACACGATGAAGCAGGAGCCGGTGGTCGAGCAGTTGCTGCCTCTGCCGACGGATCGTCTGGCTCAGACGCCCGTTGAGAAGCAGCAATACAGCTGGGACTACATCTACGAACCGGATGCGAAGTCGGTCATCGACAACCTCATGGTTCGTTACGTGGAAGCTCTGATCTACCAGGCTGTAGCGGAGAACATGGCTTCAGAGCAGTCGGCGCGTATGGTGGCCATGAAGGCCGCAACCGACAACGCCGGCACCTTGATTGGTGAGCTTAAGCTGGTCTACAACAAGACCCGCCAAGCCGCCATCACCAAGGAATTGTCCGAGATCGTCAGCGGCGCGGCCGCTGTGGGCTGATCGTCCTGCAGCACGCTGAACCAGACGCAACGAATACTGATTGAAGGAAACGATATGTCGAACACTCAAACCAACGCAGTTGGCAAGATCGTTCAGTGCATCGGCGCCGTGGTGGACGTGGAGTTCCCACGTCACCAGATGCCGAAGATCTATGACGCGCTGAAGATGCAAGGTTCCACCCTGACGCTGGAAGTTCAGCAGCAGCTGGGTGACGGCGTGGTTCGTACCATTGCCTTGGGCTCTTCCGACGGCCTACGCCGTGGTAGCGAAGTCTTCAACACCGGCGAGAACATCACTGTGCCGGTGGGCAAGGCGACTCTGGGTCGCATCATGGACGTGCTGGGCGCACCGATCGATGAACGTGGTCCGGTCAGCCAGACCCAAACCGCTTCGATTCACCGTCTGCC
>NZ_JH660679.1:17057-26590 GCF_000262525.1 Leptothrix ochracea L12 | reverse complement strand
CCCGGCTTATCCGCATGCCCAAGAGCTCAGCGCCCACCTCGAAACGCTGGTCGAGCGTGCCGGCAACCGCAATCCCGAGCACTTGAGCTCCTTGCTGCCCGCACTGCAATCCGAGTGCGCCTTGATGCAGGACTTTGCCTCGCTCAAGCACGCTTGTCTGCGCGCCTTGGAACGCTGGGAGCACCGCGCCCATGAAATCAACACCCTCGAAGACCTGAACAGCGAGCTGGCTTTTCAGGGCTACCCGGACACCTTTGAGCGCGCTAGGCACCTAGAGCGCAAGGTCACGTTGCTGATCGGGCCGCCCAACAGCGGCAAAACCTACCAAGCCTTCGAGCGTCTCGCCAAGGCCGAAAGCGGCGCTTATTTGGCTCCGCTGCGCCTGCTGGCCTTGGAAGGGCGTGACCGCTTGCAAGAACGCGGCGTGCTGTGTTCGCTGCGCACCGGCGAGGAAAACGTGCCGGTTGAAGGCGCACGCATCACCTCCAGCACCATCGAGATGGTCGGCACACGCGAGATCATTGACGTGGCCGTGATCGACGAAGCGCAGATGATCTTCGACCCCAGCCGGGGCTGGGCGTGGACGCAGGCCATCGTGGCGGTGCCCGCGCGCGAGCTGTTCATCATCGCCTCCGAATACGCCGTCGAAACCCTCGAAGGCCTGCTGGGCTTGTGCGGCGAAAGCTGCACCATCCAGCGCTTTGAGCGCAAACAAGCGGTGCAGTTGCTGCCCGCGCCCGTGCCGCTCAACGCCTTGCACAAGGGCGACGCGGTGGTGGCCTTCAGTCGGCGCGATGTCTTGATGCTGCGCGATCAGATCTCCGCCCACGGCCATTCGGTGGCGGTGATCTACGGCGCGCTGCCGCCCGAAGTGCGCCGCCGCGAAGCCGAACGCTTTGCCCAAGGCGCGGTCTCGGTGCTGGTGGCCACCGACGCCATCGGCATGGGCCTGAACCTGCCGATCCGCCGCGTGCTGTTCAGCACCATGACCAAGTTCGACGGCCAAGGCGACCGGCTGCTGACGGACTCGGAAGTGCATCAAATCGCTGGCCGCGCCGGGCGCTTCGGTCTGCACGAAGAAGGCTTCACGGGCGTTTTGAAGGAAGCCGAACCGTCAGCCGCCAAAACCTTGCGCCAGCTTCTGCCGCAAACACCGCGTGCGCCGCGCCAGTTCAAAGCGCCGGTGGCCCCGAACGGTTGGCACATCGACACCATCTCGGCGCGCTTGGGCAAGACCGGCCTGCACGAAGTGCTCAAGGTCTTCATGGATCAGCTCCAGCTCGACAGCGCCCACTTTGCCGTGGCCGAACTCGAACAAATGCTGACCTTGGCCGAGCAGCTCGACCAAAACGCCGCCAGCTTGAATCTGCGCCAGCGTTTCACCTACGCCCAGGCGCCGGTCGATACCCGCACCGAAGCGCAAGTGCAGGCGTTCTTGAGCTGGGCGCGCAGCCACGCCGAAACCGGCATGGTCGCCAGCCCGTGGTTCCTGCACGAGGTGGACGAATACAGCCGCCTCGACCGCATGGAACAAGCCCTGCGCGCTTGCGCCCTATGGCTCTGGCTGGACCTGCGCTTCCCCGGTGTTTACGGCGACGTCGCCGACGTCATCGACCTGCGCCACCGCTTGAACGACGGCATTGAGCGCCAGATCAAGAGCCACAAACCGCTGTGGCAATCAAGAACTGGCGGGCGGCCGCGCCAAGACCGCAACCGCTGATCAGATATCGATCTCCACCGCATCGCCGTGCAGCTCCATGAGCTCGCGGCGGGCGGCGGCTTCGCCTTTGCCCATGAGCTTGGTGAGCGACGCGGTGGTGGCTTCGACGTCGAGCGCGCCATGATCGACGCGCAACAAGCGGCGGGTGTCGGGGTTGAGAGTGGTGTCCCAGAGCTGCTCGGCGCTCATTTCGCCCAAGCCCTTGAAGCGGCTGATGCTCAAACTGGCCGGGTCACGCACGCCTTCTTTTTTAAGCTTGTCGGTGACGGCTTGCAGCTCGGCGACGTCCAAGGCGTAGATCTTGGTGGCCGGCTTTTTGCCTCGCGCTGGGGCATCGACCCGAAAGAGCGGTGGCTTGGCGACATAAATGTGGCCTGTCTCGATGAGCTTGGGAAAGTGGCGAAAAAAGAGCGTGAGCAGCAGCACTTGGATGTGCGAGCCGTCCACGTCGGCGTCGCTGAGGATGCAGATCTTGCCGTAGCGCAGGTTGCTCAAATCGGGCGTATCACCCGCCGCGTGCGGATCGACGCCGATGGCAACGGCGATGTCGTGGATTTCGTTGTTGGCAAAGAGCCGGTCACGGTCCACTTCCCACGTGTTGAGCACCTTGCCGCGCAGCGGCAGGATGGCTTGGGTTTCCTTGTTGCGACCCATCTTGGCGCTGCCCCCGGCCGAATCCCCTTCGACCAAAAACAACTCGTTATCCGCTAGATCGCGGCTTTCGCAGTCGGTGAGCTTGCCCGGCAACACCGCCACGCCTGAGCCCTTGCGCTTTTCAACCTTCTGCCCGGCCTTTTGACGCGCCTGCGCTTGGCGAATCACCAATTCAGCCAGCTTCTTGCCGTGCTCAACGTGCTGGCCCAACCACAGATCAAAAGCCGGTTTGACGTAGGCACTGACCAAGCGCAACGCGTCACGGCTGTTCAGGCGCTCTTTGGTCTGGCCTTGGAACTGCGGATCAAGCACCTTGGCGCTCAGCACAAAACTGGCACGACCAAACACATCGTCCGGCATGAGTTTGACGCCCTTGGGCAAGAGCGAGTGCATGTCGATGAAGGCTTTGATGGCACTGAAGAGGCCTTCTTTCAGCCCAGCTTCGTGCGTGCCGCCGGCCACGGTGGGGATCAAGTTAACGTAGCTTTCACGCAGACTTTGACCCTGCTCGGCAAAAGCCACGCACCACGCCGCGCCTTCGCCTTCGGCAAAGTTCTCGCTCTCATGGCTGCTGGCGTGATGCGCGCCCTCAAAAAGCGGAATCAACGGCTCGGCCAACAGGCTTTGTTGCAGGTAGTCGCGCAGGCCGCCCTTGTAGAGCCAAGTAAGGGTTTCGCCGGTTTTTTCGGTGCTGAGCGTGACCGTCACACCCGGCATCAACACCGCCTTGCTGCGCAGCAGATGGATCAGCTCGGCACGCGGCAGCTCGGCGCTTTCAAAATATTTGGCGTCGGGCCAGACCCGTACCGCCGTACCGCTCTTGCGCTCAGCGCGCTCAGCCGGACGCAGGGTCAACGGCTCAATCACGTCGCCGCCCGAGAAAACCAGCTGTGCGACTTGCTTCTCGCGCCAGACCGTCACGGCCAGACGCGTCGCTAAGGCATTGGTCACGCTGACGCCCACACCGTGCAGACCGCCCGAGAAGCTGTAAGCCCCGCCCGAGCCTTTATCGAACTTGCCGCCCGCGTGCAACCGGGTATAGACGATCTCAATCACCGGCACACCTTCTTCGGGATGCAGGCCGAAAGGAATGCCCCGGCCGTCATCTTCAACACTGATGGAGCCGTCAAGGTGCAGGTTCACCGCGATGCGGCTGCCAAAACCCGCCAAAGCTTCGTCGGCGGCGTTATCGATCACCTCTTGGACGATGTGCAGCGGGTTGTCGGTGCGGGTGTACATGCCCGGCCGTTGCTTGACGGGCTCCAGCCCTTTCAGAACACGGATCGAGGCCTCGCCATAGGCGGCAGCGCTGGGGGGAACGGTGGCTTTCACAGGTACTTGACTAGACATATGGGCGCGGATTGTAGGGATGCGTAGGGATGCGCTTCAGCAAAGAGAGATCGATCCGGTGTTAGCCTATGCAAATGGTCACTTTGACCGTTGTGAACCGTTTACCTGCCAACCAAGATCAGGATCATTGCCATGAAGATGCGCCCTCTCCTCCTCGCCACTGCCACCACCCTGAGCGCTTTTGGCGCCCATGCGGGTTCCATCAACGCCCTCAATGCGCTGTCGCAGTCCGACTTCCGCCTGTTGAGCGAAGACTTGGGCGCCGCAGTGTCTTACAAGCCTTTGGTACCGGCTGAGAGCCTTGGCATCATCGGCTTTGACGTCGGTGTGGGCCTGGGGGCCACCAAGTTGCAAAGCACAAACGTTTTGAACCAAGCCTCCGGAGGCTCGATCGATCTCAGCACCCTGCCTTTTGCCATGGTCCGCGCGCACAAGGGCTTGCCGATGAACATCGACGTGGGCGTGGCGCTGGGCACATTGCCGGGCACCGGCGTCAGCACCAAGGGCGCTGAACTGCGCTGGGCTTTCTTGCCGGGCGGCATGGTGACGCCGGCGGTGGCGGTGCGCGGTGCTTATTCGAGCATGTCAGGCGTCTCGCAACTCGACGTCAGCACCACCAGCTTGGATGTCTCGATCTCCAAAGGCTTCTTGTTCCTCAAGCCCTATGCCGGTGTCGGTATCGTGCAAGTCAAATCGACCCCGAACGGCGTGGCCTCACTGCAAGCTGAAAGCTTCACCCAACCCAAAACCTTTGTCGGCCTGAACATGAACTTCATGCTGTTGAACGTGGCGGTTGAAGGCGACAAAACCGGCAGCAACACCAGCTACGGCATCAAGCTGGGTGTGCGCTTCTGAGTTTGCGATCAAAAGTGCGCATGAAAAGGCCAGCACATGAAAAGGTCTGTGCTGGCCCAGCTTACATAGGCAATACCTTGATCTGATAGGTCACATCTAGGCTGAATGTCCCCTGCGCACCCTGGAAATGAACCACATGATCACCGGGTGGTAAGGGCTTGAGCATGACGTAATAGCCGTCATCGACCGCCGGCCCATAGGTCGCTTGTGGCAAGTTGCAAAACAGGTCACCGTTGGGCGTACTGATACTGAAAACAACCGACTGATGGCGGAAACGTTCCAAATGTCGAATCGGCACACCGTCGACTTGCGCGCTCAACTGCGCTCCCGTGACCCACGGGGCCACGAGGGTGCGCAAATCAGTGACTGAGACATGGACGGCGTCTTGACCACAGACGCCCGGTGAATCAAACGCGAAGGCATTCAGCAGCGGAAAGAACAAAGCCTTATTCGCCGGAATGGTGCATGCACGTTGAGTCACCCCTCCAAAGTTTCCAAACAAAACCACACTGGTCCGCGTTGACCGATGGCACACGCCTCGCCGCTCGGGTCAAGCAGCGGATGAATGGCTGGTGGCATGGAAGCGACGAACTGCCACCACTGAGCGGTCCACTCGGGAAACGAGGTGCCATAAGGCGCAGCGGTGGGTGCAAAGTAAACCGCCTCTTCGGTGTCGTTATGAGGTTCGGCAACAACAACCGTTCCAGCCGTCAATGCCAAAGACACGGCCAACACATGGGCCAGCTTGTTGATCCCTGAAGTCTTCATGATGGCGCTCCATCAAGAGAAATAACGCCGCCTGAATGCACGTACTTGGGGGTAACGGCCGACCACCATGGGCGGCGCACGCGAGACGGTGCGGCCAATGACTGCGCCCGAAGCGGCTTGATATTAATCACAATACAGCGCTATGTCTAAGCCAACTTCACCCTCCATCCCTTTGCTGCCGATCACCCAAGTCTTGTTATTCAGCGGCCTGATCGTGACCTTATCGATGGGGGTTCGCCATGGTTTTGGCTTGTGGCTGGCCCCGATCACCCGTGCCCATGGCTGGAGCGTAGAAAGCTTCGCCTTGGCGCTGGCCCTGCAAAACTTGGTCTGGGGCCTGAGCGGACCGTTCACCGGCATGTGGGCCGATCGCCAAGGCGCACCACGGGTGTTGATGGTCGGAGGCTTGCTTTACGCCGCAGGCTTGGGTTGGATGGCCCTTGCTGACACGCCCTTCAGCTTCGTGCTCGGTAGTGGGTTGCTGATTGGTCTGGCCCAGTCGTGCACCACCTATGCGGTGGTCTACGGCGTCATCGGCCGCAACATCCCACCCCATAGACGCTCTTGGGCCATGGGGTTAACCGCTGCTGCCGGCTCTTTCGGCCAGTTTTTAATGGTGCCGGTCTCAAACCAATTCATCCATCAACTCGATTGGCAAGGTGCGCTCTGGGCGTTGAGCTTGTGTGCTTTGCTCATCCTCCCGTTTGCCACGGGCCTACGTCAGCCCAAAACTTCCTCTCTTGGCATTGATCCCATTCAAACCGTCACCACTGCACGACCGACCGGTCCACAAAGCACGAAAGAAGCACTGCTCGAAGCACTTGGCACCCCCAGTTTTCTCTGGCTCAGTGCAGGCTATTTCGTCTGTGGCTTCCAAGTGGTGTTCATTGGCGTGCACATGCCAAGCTTTCTCAAAGACCAAGGGTTGTCCCCTGAGGTCGCCACCACATCCTTGGCTTTGATTGGCTTATTCAACATTTTTGGCACCTATGGCGTGGGACTGCTCGGCCAGCATTGGCCCAAAAACCGCTTACTTTCAGGGATCTATGCCAGCCGAGCCGTTGCCATCAGTGTCTTTTTGGCGCTACCCATCACAGCGCTATCGGTAGAGATCTTCTCAGCGGTGATCGGTTTACTTTGGCTTTCTACCGTGCCGCCCACCAACGCCTTGGTCGCCCAGATCTTTGGTGTCAAACATCTCTCGATGCTCGGGGGCGTGGTATTCCTTAGCCATCAGCTCGGCAGCTTCTTGGGGGTATGGCTCGGTGGGCGACTGCACGATCTGAGTGGCAGCTATGACATCGTTTGGTGGATCAGCATCGCTTTAGGCGTGGTTGCCGCCCTGTTCAACACGGCAGTGCGTGAAGCACCAACCGACAAACAGACTCGCCCATGATTCAACAAATCCTGCGTTATTTCTTGATCATCGGTCTTTTGGCCGGGGTTTTTCTCAGTTACCTTCGGTCCGATCTGGTCATTGATCTGGGCAATCGCCTATGGGGCTGCGGGTAACGGTGAAGTCCAGCACGAGATGTGTCGGGTGTCACAGTTAGAATCGCCCGATTCTGAGGACTGAACCCATCATGACACCCATTGTTGGCAGCATCGTGGCGCTTGTGACGCCCATGCACGAAGACGGTAGCGTCGATTTTGACGCCCTGCGTCGTTTGATTGATTGGCACATTGCCGAAGGCACCGCCTGCATCGGCGTGGTTGGTACCACGGGCGAATCGCCCACCGTGTCGGTCGAGGAACACTGCGACATCATCCGCGTTGCAGTGGAACAAGCTGCCGGTCGTGTGCCCGTGATGGCCGGCACAGGTGCCAATTCGACCCAAGAAGCGATTGAGCTTAGTCGATTTGCCAAAGACGTCGGTGCCACATGCACCCTCTCGGTCGTGCCCTACTACAACAAGCCGACCCAAGAAGGCATGTACCAGCACTTCCGGGCCATCGCAGCGGCGGTGGATATTCCAATGGTGCTTTACAACGTGCCAGGCCGTTGCGGCGCGGACATGCTGCCTGAGACCGCCATGCGCTTGGCACAGATTCCTGGCATCGTCGGCATCAAAGAAGCCACGGGCAACATTGAGCGCGCATGTTGGCTAATTCGTGAGGCTCCAGCTGATTTCGCTATTTATTCAGGTGACGACGGTACCGCTGTTGCGTTGATGCTTCTGGGCGGCCACGGCAACATCAGTGTCACGGCCAACATCGCACCTCGCGCCATGGCCGATCTGTGCCGCGCAGCCTTGGCAGGTGATGCGCGTACAGCACGGGAAATCCATCTCGGCTTGTTGCCGATCCATCGGCAACTTTTCGTCGAACCCAATCCGATCCCCGTAAAGTGGGCCATGCAACGCCTCGGTCACTGTGGCGGCACGATGCGCCTACCTTTGATCTCCATGTCGGCAAGCCTAGCTACCGCGATGGACAACGCCTTGGTGGATGTTGGTTTGCTGCCCAAAACCTGATTTGCCCATGACCTTGAAGCGCATGATCTCTACCCCACTGACTTTCTCGCCATCACCGATGAACACACGAGGGTGGCGTGTGACCGTCCTAAGCTTCGGGCTGGTGGGTTTGGTAGGGTGTGCCTCTGACACGCCAATCACCTCCAAACTGGACTACCGCACCGTGACGGTGCATGGTCCGATCATCGAAATTCCTCCTGATCTCACCCAGCTGAATAGTGACCCGCGCTATCAGCCGATGGGTGGTGGTGGCGAGGCCGTAAGTGCGAACGCGGCCGGCAAAGCAGCGAGTGGAGCCACAGATTCGTCGGCGTCTTCACGCACCATCGCAAGCTTGAACCGCAGTGGCGTACGTGTAGAACGGGATGGCAATCAACGGTGGTTGGTCTCACCCAAACAGCCGGAAGACATCTGGCCCATTTTGCATAGCTTCTGGGGTGAGAACGGTTTCAAGATCAGCTTCGAACGGCCTGAAATTGGGATCATGGACACCGATTGGGCTGAAAACAGAGCGAAGTTGCCGCAAGATTTTCTACGCCGTGCGGTGCTCTCCAAGATTGCCGAAGATAGTTATGACACGGGAGAACGAGATCGGTATCACACCCGTATCGAACGCATCCCCGGCGGAGGCACTGAAATTTATGTCAGCCATCGTGGCATCGCTGATGTCGGCGCGGGCGCAGGAGCGGGTCGGTTTCAATCCCGCCAGAACGACCCCAGCCTCGAAGCTGAGATGCTTTCACGTTTGATGTTGCGTTTGGCCAACTTGGATGCTGTCGCACAACCATCGGGCACCGCACTCGCCTCCCAAGCCTCAGCCGCCGTACGAAATGCGACGCCTACGACGACTCGTGCGCGAATGCTTCCTGGCAAACCTGCAGCATCCATGCAAATTGATGAGGCACCTGATCGTGCTTGGCGTCGTCTTGGATTGGCTTTGGATCGCAGTGGCTTCACCGTTGAAGATCGAGACCGCAGTCAAGGTATTTATGACGTTCGCTATGTCGATCCCAAGTTGGCAGGCAAAGAAGAGCCCGGTCTTTTGAGCAAGATATTCACGGGAGCCAAGGCGGAAGGTTACAGCGGCACACGCTATCGCCTGATTCTCAAAGAACTCAGCACCACGTCCAGCGTCGTAAGTATCCATGACCCGCAAGGATCACCGCAGAACGACGATAACGCGCACAGCATCATCACCATGCTGGTTAATGAAATGCGTTGATCACGCAAGAAAGTCTTGAGAAAGCCTTTCTTGCAATAAAAAACCGCCAGAAGGCGGTTTTTTATTGCTCGCACGATAGCAGCCAAAGCTGCTATCGAATGATCCGAATTACTTCGAAGCAGCAGCAGAAGCAGCAACTGCTGCGCCAGAAGCGGCAACAGCAGCGCCAGAAGCAGCAGCATCAGCCGAAGCAGCCGAAGCGGGGGCAGCAGGAGCCGAAGCCACCATAGCTGCCGGAGCCGGAGCGGCTTCAGGCTTTTTGCCACAAGCGGCCAAAGCAGCAACAGCGATCAGGGAAGCGATCAGGAGCGAGTTTTTCATGGTTATCCTCAAGTCAAAGAGAGTCAGACAATTACCGGTAATTGAAGGGCCTCCACGACGTACGTGACATGTGCGACACCGCACAATCTGCGCTTCCTTGTAAGAAACGGCTCGCCGATCAGCCCCAGCGAAGACACGGAAGGCTCGAGCACTTCCAAGCCTAGCCCAT
>NZ_JH660679.1:13185-16957 GCF_000262525.1 Leptothrix ochracea L12 | reverse complement strand
GCGCTGCCAAAGGAGGCTTGCAAAGCGGCCAGATCGCCTTGGCGGAAAAAGGCCCAGATGGCAGCTTCATCGAGCCGAACCGTGAACGCCACGGCAAGGCGCCAGCCTTGGGCTTGGAGCTGCAGGGATTGGCGCGCACGCCGCTCCCAATGCAAACCGTTGCGTTGCACACCCAAGGCTTCGAGGGTGGCGCTGCGGTTTTGCATCAGCGCGTGGGTCTGCGGATTGAGGTTCAAGCCCTCAAGGTGCGCCAGCGCGGCATCCATCTGCTCGGGCGCAATCCAGCGGCTCGGGCGCACGCCCGGCATGGCTTTTTGCAGCAGGATCAGACCGAGCTGGTCCAGATCGGTATCGCAGAAGGTGGCTGGCTCGCTGAGAAAGTCCTCAGCTGTGACCGCTTGCGGCAACTGGAACGCAGCCTGACGCAGGCGCTGCACCTGCTCGGGGCTCAGGTGCTTGGGCAGCCGATCCTGATGACGCGCATTGGCGAGGTTGAAGGCACGCGGGCGGGGGGCTGCGCCGGGGGCAGCGGGAGACTTGGGCAGAGAAGAAGGCAAATGAATCTCGGTACGAAGCAGAAAAAGGGAGTGAAGGACGGGCTGGGGCGCGTTGGGACGGGCGTGTTAACGGGGTGTGGGCGCGTTGCAGGCGTGGATCACGCCGCCGCCCAGACAGACGTCACCGTCATAGAGCACGGCCGATTGTCCCGGCGTGACGGCCCATTGGGCCACAGGAAAGGCCAGCTGCATGCTTGTTGTATCTTCACCCGGGCTTAATTCACAGGTGGCGTCGCTTTGGCGATAGCGGGTTTTGGCGCTGAGTAAACCCGCTGATCCAGCGGATGGCGGGCTGCCGGCCACCCAACTGGTGGCGCTGGCGCTGAGGGTGGTGGCTTGCAGCCAAGGGTGATCGTGGCCTTGAACGACGTAGAGCACGTTGCGCGCCAAGTCTTTGTGCGCCACAAACCAAGGGTCGTGCTCGCCGCCACCGCGCACCGCGCCGCGCTCTTTGACGCCACCAATCCCGAGGCCCTTGCGTTGCCCCAAGGTGTAAAAGCTCAAGCCCATGATTATACATAGACAATGACCGTAAACTGAAACAACCCTCCATTCGAGGGCTAAATGCCTACGAAGTCAAGTCGTGGTAGCACGTAGCCAACCATCCTCGACCCATTGCTGCAGCTGTGATTCGAGGTCTTTACCCGCACTCAGCAGCTCCGTCGACGTCAAACGACGTGCATCGGCCAACCGTCGCAACAACACGGCGTCCTGCCCACCCATCAGCCAAGATTCCCCGTTCAGATACACATGATCTTCGTCGTAGATCATGCAGCTTCCAGGATCAAGCTCAATCCCTAAGCCCAAGTGCCAAGCCTGACCCGCAATGTATTGCACATTGGCCTTGGGTTCGCTCAAGTATTCGCCCAACGCACGCGCTAAAGCGCCTGGCTCCTCAAGCAATTGCTTGAGTCCTTGAGCCGCAAAATCGACCATGGCCTTCGGCATACGCCCGGGCTGCATCGTGGCCTGTTGATCGGGATCACGATAGATATCCTGCGGATCATCATCACCGACTGCATCAGCCAATCGCAGCAGTGTTTCTCGCGTCAATTCGGTGCGAAACGGTGAGCGAAAGCCTACCGAACAAGTCATGCATTCACCACCTACGGCATCACCATCGTGGGCCCAGCCTGGCGGCAGATAAAGCATGTCACCAGGCTCAAGGAGCCACTCCTCCTCAAACCGAAAATTAGCAATGATCTTGACCGGCAGATTCGGGAGCAACACTGCGTCATCCATACGTCCAATTCGCCAGCGACGGCATCCATGAACTTGAATCAAGAAGACGTCATAAGAGTCAAAGTGAGGCCCAACACCACCGCCTTCACTCGCCCATGACATCATCAGATCATCCAACCGAGCTTGTGGGACAAAGCGAAACTGTTCTAGAAGCTCAGCCGCTGCGGGCGTATGCAAGTTCAAACCTTGCACCAACACGGTCCATCCCGATTGATGCAACGCCGGCAAGCTGCGACGTGACATCGGGCCACGTTTCAGGGTCCAGTCAGCGTCAGCTTCAGGACCAGATCGGCACACCAGCCGCGACTCAACATCTTCTGATGCCAGAAGTTGAAAGAGTTCAGCCCGTGACACCGGTGGCTGAATGCCAGCGAATGCTTGACGCACCAGCAATGGTTTGCGCTGCCAATATTGATGCATGAACTCATCAGGGCTCAGTCCCCCCAATTGCGCGCATGGCTTATTCAATAGGGGAACACTCAAAATTGGCGCTGCGGCAACCAGTACAGAAGAAGAGGAAGTATTTAGCATCCTCGCATTGTGCGGGAGTGCTCGTGTGCATGCGAAAATTACAGCTATGCATATTCATGATCCCTGTGTCGTCACGCTAATCTGGCGACTCGAAGACGCCCACGGACAGCTGATCGACGAACTTCCTGAGCCTTTGGACTTTTTCTATGGCGGTGAGGATCTGCTCGCCAAAGTGGAAGAAGTACTGCTAGGTCAGCATCCTGGATTCACAACCACGCTGCACTTAGAACCCGAACACGCTTTTGGGGACTACGACGCCAACTTGGTGCTCTTCGAAGAGCGTCACCTCTTTCCAGAAACCATAGAGGCTGGCATGCAATTCGAGGGCCTTCCCAAGGGCTGCGTCACTCCCAACATGCCTGCCGACATGCTCTATACCATCACAGAGGTGTACGACAGCTATGTCGTCCTCGATGGTAATCATCCCTTGGCAGGCATCGCCTTGATCCTTCAACTAGAAGTCAAGGACGTTCGAGAGGCCACCCCCGAGGAAATCGAACAGCGTAGCGTCGGAGATACGGGCTTCAGCATGATCAGCTTGGCACCGCCAGGAACAACACTTCACTGATCCACGATCCATATCCACCATCGCTCGACGGAGTCAATGCTTGCCCGTCGAGCCAAATCCCCCCTCGCCTCTTTCGCTTGACTCCACAAAGTCATTGACCAAGCGAAACTTAGCCTGCACCACAGGAACGATCACAAGTTGCGCCATACGTTCCATGGGCTGCATCGTGAATTCTGTTTGGCTTCGATTCCAGCAGCTCACCATCAAGGGACCTTGATAATCACTATCAATCAGGCCTACCAAGTTACCCAAAACGATGCCATTTTTATGGCCTAAACCAGAACGAGGCAAAATAACTCCAGCAAGTCCTGGATCACCTATATGAATAGATACCCCTGTTGGAATAAGCTGCGTCTGACCTGGCTGAATGATAAGTGGCTCACTTAAACAGGCCCGTAAGTCTAGTCCAGCAGAACCGATGGTTGCGTACGATGGAAAATAGTCAACCATACGTTGATCGATGATTTTAAAGTCAATAACTGTCATTTCCACACCTTCATTTTAACCATCAAACCAAGCTTGACTCTGGTTTTGATTTATCGCCTTTTTTGAGTTCAAAACTCAGATTAACATGATCATAATCATCCACATCGATGGCGACTCGACCGCCGTCACTAAGGCGGCCAAATAAAAGTTCATCAGCCAGAACACGACGAATTGTGTCCTGAATGACTCTCTGCATCGGTCGTGCACCCATCAAAGGATCAAAGCCACTTTTCGCAAGAAAGGCACGCAGTCGATCTGTGAAGCTCACATCAACTTTCTTATCCGCCAACTGAGCTTCCAATTGCAACAGGAATTTATCGACAACTCTAACAATAACTTCCATATCCAACGATTTGAATCCAACAATAGCATCAAGCCGATTACGGAA
>NZ_JH660679.1:0-13085 GCF_000262525.1 Leptothrix ochracea L12 | reverse complement strand
TGTTAATGAGGATCGACTCATCAATTTGAAGTCGATAGGCTTCAATAGAATTAGTTCTGGTGCGAACATTTTCTTAATATCAATTATCTCATCACTAGATTCACGCTCACCTGTAAAACCAATCATTGGCCTTTGCATGGTTTCTGCTCCAGCATTGGTGGTCATGATGAGAATCACATTTCTGAAATCAGTTTTTCTACCGCTATTATCGGTCAATGTGCCATGATCCATAACTTGGAGAAGAATATTAAACACATCTGGATGTGCTTTTTCTATTTCATCCAATAATAAAACACTGTAAGGTTTTTTATTCACAACTTCGGTCAAAAGCCCGCCCTGATCAAATCCGACGTAACCTGGAGGAGCACCAATGAGACGACTCACTGTGTGTCTTTCCATATACTCAGACATATCAAATCGAATCAATTCAATCCCAAGGATTATCGCCAATTGACGAGCAACTTCTGTCTTTCCAACTCCCGTGGGGCCCGTGAAAAGATACGCACCGATGGGTTTATCCGGCTTTCCAAGCCCCGACCGCGCCATTTTGATAGCACCGGCAATAGCATCGATGGCTTTATCCTGCCCAAAAACAACACTTTTCAGATCTCGATCCAGACTCTTGAGCTTACCGCGATCATCACTAGAAACTGTAGATGGTGGAATTCTGGCAATCTTCGCCACAATTTCCTCCACTTCTGCCCTTGTGATCGTTTTCTTCTGACGACTTTTGGGCAGAACACGCTGAGCAGCTCCAGCTTCATCAATCACATCGATGGCCTTGTCTGGAAGATGCCGATCATTGATGTATTTTGACGACAGTTCTGCCGCAGCCTGAAGAGCACTCAGAGCATACTTCACATGATGATGCTCTTCAAACCGAGCCTTCAGTCCCTTCAATATTTCAACCGTTTGATCAATCGACGGCTCCATCACATCAATTTTCTGGAATCGTCTTGAAAGAGCGGCATCCTTCTCAAAAATACCACGGTATTCGGAAAAAGTTGTGGCACCAATACACTTTACCAAACCAGAACTCAGCGCAGGTTTCAAAAGATTACTTGCATCCAAAGTACCACCAGATGCGGCCCCAGCACCAATCAATGTATGAATTTCATCAATAAATAAAACAGCGTGCGTATGCTCTTTTAACTGCTTGATCACCATCTTAAGTCGCTGTTCGAAATCACCCCTATACTTAGTACCAGCCAATAATGAACCCATATCAAGAGAGAAAACTACCGCATCAACCAAAACATCAGGAACTTGCCCATTGACAATTCTCCAAGCCAACCCTTCGGCAATAGCTGTTTTTCCAACTCCAGCCTCACCCACTAAAAGCGGGTTGTTTTTTCTACGCCGACAAAGAATCTGAATAACACGATCAACTTCAACATCACGACCAATTAATGGATCAATATTTCCATCTCTTGCCGATATATTCAAATTAATTGTATATTGATCAAGAGGCGAATTCTTAGAATCATGATCAAGTGATTTGTCAGAATCTTGACGAACTGAATCATCTTGTACTTTAGACTCAGACGCACCTGATTTCTTAATGCCATGCGCTATATAATTAACAACATCTAAACGAGTAACCCCCTGTTGATGCAAATAATAAACAGCATGGGAATCTTTCTCACCGAAGATTGCAACCAATACATTGGCGCCATTCACCTCTTTCTTGCCACTACCCGTAGATTGAACGTGCATAATCGCGCGCTGAATGACACGCTGAAATCCAAGAGTTGGCTGAGTATCGACCTCTTCTGTTCCAGAGACGACGGGCGTATTATCTGCAATAAATTGAACAACACTTCTACGAAGATCATCAATATTTGCAGAGCAGGCTTTTAAAACATCTGAGGCCGAAGGATTATCAAGCAAAGCCAACAGCAAATGTTCGACAGTAATAAACTCATGCCGCTGCTGCCTTGCTTCGACAAACGCCAGATGAAGGCTAACTTCAAGTTCTTGAGCAATCATTCTGCCTCCATAATGCACTGCAATGGATGTCCAGCATTTTTAGCTGCCATTGATACTTGATCAACCTTGGTTAAGGCGACATCTTTCGAATAGACACCGCAAATACCACGGCCTTCGTGATGAATTTTTAGCATGATTCTTGTTGACTCATCTAAATTCAAATGAAAAAAATGCTGCAATATGAAGATAACAAACTCCATTGGAGTGAAGTCATCGTTGATCAACACGACTTTATAGACAGGTGGCGGATCTGCGGCAAGCATAAGAAATTCAGCTTCTTGTACCGTCTTAACAGACTGACCATTTTTCTGATGGGCCGCAGTCAAATCCACTGCGGAAGCCACAGCCTGCCACCGACTCTCAGCAATCTGTGAGAGTAAATTTTTGATCTGTGAAGATGTCTGTTCTGTCATGCTAGGCATTCTAGAACGATTATCACGTCATTTGCCTATTGGTGTCTTCATCATTGACAGGATATCTCTCTTGTTTAGAGAATCCACATTGAAAACATGGGTAACAGGAGACCGTGAGATGCCACTTGGAAACGTGAAATGGTTCAATGATGTCAAAGGTTTCGGCTTCATTCAACCTGACGATGGCGGCGAAGATGTGTTCGCACATTTCTCCGCAATTCAAATGGATGGATATAAAACCCTCAAGCAAGGGGCAAGGGTTTCTTTTGAAATCACAGAAGGCCCTAAAGGTAGATTAGCTCAGCACATTTCTTACGCGGAAGAATTATCGAATGAATAACTAGTCATCAATAAAAAATCGACCCCTAAGGGTCGATTTTTCAAAAACACATTCAATACATTACATGTTTTCGATCATCACTTGACCAAAACCAGAGCATGAAACTTGCGTTGCGCCATCCATGAGGCGCGCAAAATCATACGTCACTTTCTTCGAAAGAATCGATTTTTCCATCGATGAAATAATCATATCCGCAGCCTCCATCCAGCCCATATGACGCAACATCATTTCGGCAGAAAGAATCTCTGATCCTGGATTAACATAGTCCTTACCCGCATATTTTGGGGCGGTTCCATGTGTCGCTTCAAACATTGCGATCGAATCTGATAAATTAGCCCCTGGAGCAATGCCAATGCCTCCAATCTGTGCTGCCAATGCATCAGAAATATAATCGCCATTAAGATTCAAAGTGGCAATCACAGAATACTCTGCAGGCCGAAGAAGAATCTGCTGTAAAAACGCATCAGCGATAGAATCTTTAATGATGATTGTTTTACCATTCTTAGGATTAACAATCTTCGACCATGGTCCTCCGTCGATAAGTTCTGAGCCAAATTCATTCTTGGCGAGCGCATACGACCAATCTCTGAATCCACCTTCAGTATATTTCATGATATTACCCTTGTGAACAATAGTCACACTGGGCTTATCATTGTCGATAGCATACTGAATAGCTTTACGAACCAATCGCTCAGTACCCTCTTTAGAAACCGGCTTAATGCCAATTCCTGAGGTCAAAGGAAATCTAATCTTCGTTACACCTAACTCTTCAATCAAAAATTTAATTAGTTTTTTTGCTTTGTCTGACTCGGCTTCGTATTCGATGCCAGCATAAATATCTTCAGAATTTTCTCTGAAGATAACCATCTCAGTTTTTTCCGGCTCTTTGACGGGCGATGGTACACCCTTAAAGTAGTGAACTGGGCGCAAGCAAACGTACAAATCGAGTTCTTGACGAAGAGCCACATTCAAGGAACGAATACCGCCGCCGACTGGCGTGGTCAACGGTCCCTTGATCGAGACAACGTAATCTTTCAAAGCATGCAAGGTTTCTTCGGGCAACCAAACATCTGGACCATATATACGAGTTGATTTTTCGCCAGCATATATTTCCATCCAATGGATTTTCCTGCGCCCGCCATAAGATTTTTCAACGGCTGCATCAACTACCTGAATCATCACAGGCGTAATGTCATATCCAGTTCCATCGCCTTCAATATATGGAATGATCGGTTGATCAGGTACGTTTAGCGAATTGTCAGAATTGACAGAAATCTTTTGTCCTTCGTGAGGAACTTTGATGTGCTGGTACATGTAGCCGACTCCGTGTTTCTACATTGAGAACAAGATTGGAGAGCATATTCTACGTGAGCAGTCCTGTCACCTAACTTTCAAAATTCATCCTCAAAGAGGACAAGCGCTCAGATCGCATCCCTCTCTGCTGCGAATTAACTCACCCACACTGAGCACCAGAATCAGCCATGGAAAAAAGCAATCGATACATGGACCAAGCACCGGCAACGGCCACAGCTAACCCAGCTAAGCGATAGGAGAGCGTGCCGTGCGCCCATGAGGATGGGACAACTGCTGCGATCAACGCAGCGCCCTGGGAAGAATCACCCCTCAAAGTGCTATGTGATGAGGATAGTGGTTCCTTCATGAGATGGCCCCATAGCCACCCACCTGACAAGAGAGCAAACGAACTGGCGACACCAAATGAAAGCATCACAATAGCCCCTTCAAGGGGACCATTGACAAGCGATGCGATTAAGAAAGCAGAATGTAGAACACCACATGGTAGTAAAGACCATAGCGATCCCAATCCAAATGATCGTCCTAGATAATAATATCTAGGCTTGTCAAAATTTTCTTGATATTTGGACTTTCTCTGAAAAAAGATTATATTTTTTGTGGCATCAATAAAAATATTAACCGATCTGGAAAATGTCCGAAAATTAACATCCAAATACCCATCATAAATATAAAAACTGAAATAATACCCAAATTGGACGCAACCAATTTGTACCCATAAAATAAGTTATTGAAACTGATGTGAATAAGCCAATCAAGGCTCCGGCAGTTGCGTATGAAAAAAGCCTACCGAGCAAAACAGGTAAATAAGATAATAATCTACCTGCGAGCGATTCACGATCAATTTTACAAGTACTCGCTGACTTCTCACATATAGCTCCACACATTGTCATGCAATGTGGTGAGGCGACCAGGCCAACTATGGCCGCACTCATATACAAGCCATATGCCATATCAAATCACCTTCGAAAAATTGCCCCGGCCTCTATCGACTTGCAAATATTTATCGAAGACCATAGCGACATATCTGACAAAGTACCATCCAAGATCCGTCAATTGGAAGCCGTCATCCTGAACAGTCAAAAGACCATCATGTGACAACCTTTCCAACTCTATCAATTCATTTTTGAAATACGATTTAAATTCAATCAAATGAGCAATCTGAACTGATTCAAAATTTAAACGCCCATGACACATGATGGCCATAATTACTGAACGACGTAGCACGTCATCTCGACTCAAATTAAATCCTCGAATAGTCGGCAGCATATTTCTCGAAATGTAATCATAGTACTCATCGAGAGTTTTGGCATTTTGTGTATAGGTCGCACCAACTTTACTGATTGAAGAAACACCAAGGCCAATCAAATCGCAGTCGGGTTGAGTGCTATAACCTTGAAAATTTCTGTGCAGAAGTCCCTGTCTCTTTGCCACGGCCAGAGGATCATCAGGCAGTGCAAAATGATCCATGCCTATATATCGATAGCCCTTAGAAACAAAGCCACTTAACGCTGTTGAAAGCATGCCAAGCCGATCAGTTCCGCTCGGCAACTCGTCATTATTGATACGTCTTTGCGGTTTAAACCTAGATGGCAAATGAGCGTAGCCATACATAGCAATTCTATCTGGCCTAATAGATGCGACTAATTCAATCGTTCTAGAAAAACTTTCAGGCGTTTGAAGAGGCAATCCATAAATCAAATCAACATTGATGGATGAATAACCAAGACGGCGCGCGATCTTCATCAAATCAGCCACTTGCTCAAATGGCTGAACTCGGTGAACAGCTACTTGAACTTTCTGATCAAAATCTTGAACACCAAAACTAATTCTATTGAAGCCTATCGACTTCAAATTGATGAGTCGATCCTCATTAACAGTTCTTGGATCAATCTCAATTGAATACTCACCATATGGCGCCAAGTCAAAATGCATCTTGAGCATATCAAAAATTCTTGATATCTCTGCATCTGTAAGAAATGTTGGTGTTCCACCACCAAAATGAAGCTGACTAACAACTTCGCGTACACCGAGGTGAGAAGAAATCAGACTCACTTCACTTTCGAGTGCCTTGAGATAAGCATCACTCTTTGAATGATCTTTCGTAACAATTTTATTACAAGCGCAGTAATAACATACCGACTCACAAAATGGAATATGAATATAAAGTGAGAGTGGCAATACAGCCGTACCAGCACTTACACGGCGCTGTTTCAATGCCAACGCATGGAACTCGTCGGTCACGGCCTCCACAAAGCGATCTGCAGTCGGATAGGAGGTATATCGTGGACCCGGAATGTCCATCTTATGCAGCAAATCCTCACCAAAAACGATCGGCTCATCGATCCCGACAGGTAAAACGTCGGCGGGTGTGCCCAAAATGGCATCAGCTTTCATAGGTGCGTTCATCCCGAGACTTTGCCTTGCATACGACAGTCGACTTTGACATAGCTCAAGCTTTGAGCCATCGCGATTATGATTCATGCATCAGCGTTGACTCTCGCACTGCAACAAAGACCCCATCACGCTGGTTGATGCTGGGGCGGACTACGTCGATAATCCATCACATCATGCAAGACACCTCCCTGCCCCCATCTTCTCGAATTGACACGCTCAAAGTTGCCTGCTCTGCGTGCAACCTAAGGGAGCTCTGCTTGCCAGTTGGCATGTCAGAACAAGAGCTAACGACGTTAGACAACTTGGTCAGCAATCGACGTGTTGTGCGACGTGGTGAAGTACTGTTCCATGCGGGTGATCCTTTTACAGCGCTTTATGCTGTTCGAACTGGTTTTTTCAAAACCATTGTCTCGGCGATTGATGGCCGGGAACAGGTCACAGGCTTTCAGATGGCTGGGGAGTTGATTGGGCTCGATGGCATCAGCACCGATAAACATTCCTGTGACGCTGTTGCCCTTGAAGACTCACAAGTCTGCATGATTCCATATTCCCATCTTGAAACTCTTTCACGGGAGTTCACGCTGTTGCAGCATCAATTTCATAAGATCATGAGCAGGGAAATCGTGCGTGATCATGGGGTTATGCTTCTTTTAGGAAGTATGCGTGCCGAAGAACGCTTGGCTGCTTTTTTGCTTAATTTAACCCAACGTCTTCAGGCTCGAGGATTTTCACCATCTGCACTTGTTTTGCGTATGACCAGAGAAGAAATTGGCAGCTATCTAGGGCTTAAGTTAGAAACAGTAAGTCGCACGTTTTCTAAATTTCAGGATGATCAGATCCTCGAAGTGAAGCAGCGCGACATTCGAATTCTTGATCAAGAGGCCTTGCAGCAAGTTGTTAATAGCGCACAGTGCTAGTTTTTGATTTCATATGAAAAAGGGGCTTCGAATGAAGCCCCTTTTTCATGTCTTGCTGCAATTCAAAGAAAAATCACGGCTTAACACCGCCTGTTGCACCGCCGGTTGTTGCGTGATTACGTCCCTCCATCGCAGACCGATAAGAAGGATGGTTCTTCTTTCCTGGATCAACTTGCAGATCCTCAGGTCCTGTCACCAAAACAGGGTCTTGACCACGAATAGCAACGACAGCTGTAGACACCGCAGCAATCACAACAATCAAAGGCCCAGAAATCACCAGCCAAACCATCTTTACCTGCCACCAAGCAAGGGGCTTTTCAACACCCTCTTTGCTGACAGTTCGATCACTGGATTTTTTTGCATTTTGCTGATTCATGGCTATACCTGAAATTAAAAATTTACTTTTTAACGTGGAATCATGAAGGTTGATTTTTCATGCACCACAACTTCCTCACCAACACCTGAGTTATTCACACGATGCACATCAAAATGCACAGCTTTAATACCAGGACCTTCATTTTTGGCGATTTCAAAAGGAAGCTCAACCGTCAACGTCACCCATTCTGCTTCAGTGGCAGCAACCTTGATCAATTCATCCGGAACAATCTTATACCCATGAATGCCGGATGCCGTGACACGATAAACCTGCTTTTCTTCGGTAGCATTCATGATCTGCAGTCGATACACGTTTTCAACTCCACCATCGCCATTCACACGAGCCAAGGTTGTGCGATCTCGAACAATATCCACTTTAAAGGGATCACGCGTCCAAACGGCATACCCCAAAGCAAAGACAATGGCCCCCAAGATGGTCGTGTAAATAATCACCCGGGGCCGGAATATCCGCATGAGTGATTGTTTATCGGTGAGTTTTTGCTCCATTCCATGTTGCGTGGCATAACGAACCAACCCTTGCGGGTAGCCCATTTTGTCCATCACTCCATTACAAACATCGATACATGCAGCGCAGCCAATACACTCATACTGCTGCCCATCACGGATATCGATACCTGTTGGGCAAACCTGAACACAGAGGTTGCAATCAATACAATCACCCAAGCCAGCCGCTTTCGGATCAACTTTTTTGCCACGTGATCCGCGTGGATCACCACGCTCGTTATCATAGGTAATGATCAATGTATCATGATCAAACATGGCTCCTTGGAATCGAGCGTATGGGCAGAGGTATTTGCAAATTTGTTCACGCATGGACCCCGCGAAACCATACGTCGCAGCACCATAGAAGAAGATCCAAAACCATTCCCAAGCACCAAAATCCAAATTCATAGCTTCATTGATCAGGCTATGCATTGGCGTGAAATACGATACAAAAGTAAATCCCGTCCACAACGACAGCAAAATCCATGCTGTTTGCGTACCAGTTTTTCTGAGTAACTTATTTTGGGTCCACGGCGATGCATCGCGTTTCATCCGCGCATTACGATCACCCTCGAATCTATTCTCAATCCACATGAACATTTCTGTATAGACCGTTTGGGGGCATGTATACCCACACCACAAACGCCCGGCCACCGCAGTGAACAGAAAAAGTGCATATGCCGAGATCATCAAAACGGCAGTAAGAAAGATAAAATCTTGTGGGTACAACACAAGATCGAATATATAAAAACGGCGAGATTCAAGATTAAATATCACTGCAGGCCGGTTATTCCACATCAACCAAGGAACACCATAAAAAACAAGCTGCGTGATCCATACCATCAGCCACCGAATTTTGGAAAAATAACCAGAAACCTCCTTAGCATATATTTTTTTATGGGGTGCATATAGCGTTGCTGTTGGGCGTTCTTTGGTATTCATGATGATATATAAGCAATCGTTGATTTAATTCAACTAGAAAAGGAGGGGGTCACCCCCCTCCCTCTGATTGACGAATCAGTCACATACCCTGTTCGTCTCACACTATAAAGTCTTAAGACTTCTTCGCGGCATCAGCTGTAGCTTGCTTGTGCGACAAGCTCCAGATGTAGGCGGCCAAAACGCGGATCTGATCCTTGGAGAATTTGTAGCTCCAAGAAGGCATGGTGTTGGTCTTACCATTATTGATACGCTCAATGATGGCAGCTTCACCAAAGCCATGCAACCAGATCTTGTCGGTCAAGTTAGGTGCACCCATCGCTTGAGTACCCTTGGCGTCGGCGCCGTGACAGCCCGTGCAACCAGCGTTTTCAAACTTGGGCTTACCACGCTGAGCAGCGGCATCGTCATGGGGGCTGCCGGACAAGCTCAGAACGTAGTTAGCCACGTCCTTCACATCTTCCGGTGTACCCACGGCAGCAGCCATCGGAGGCATCACCCCAACACGACCACCGGTGATGGTTTCGATGATGGTTTCGTGTGAACCACCATAGAGCCAGTCATCGTCGGTCAGATTGGGGAAGCCCTTGCTACCCTTGGCATCTGAACCGTGGCACACGGTGCAGTTGTTCAAGAAGATGCGTTGGCCGATACCCATGGCTTGCTGGTCCTTGGCCATGTCTTCAGCAGACATGGAAGCGAAACGAGCATAGATCTTGGCTTCTTCAACCTTGGCCTTTTCTTGCTCAGCTTCCAATTGGCCCTTGCTGGTCCAACCCAGCAAACCCTTGTAGGTGCCAAGGCCAGGATAGAGCGTCCAGTACAAAATCCCGAAAACGATCGTGATGATGTACAGACCGACCCACCAACGTGGCAGCGGATTGTTGAACTCGCGCAATGTTTCGTCCCAAACATGGCCTGTGGTGCCATCTTCGGACGTATGCGGTTTCATTTTGAAGTTCAGGTACAGGACGCCGGCGCAGTAGATGATTGCCCATACAGCAATCGCTACTTCATACATTTCCCATCCTGTGGAGATGAAATCACTCATTAGAGCCTCCAACTTTCTTGCTTTGACCCACGCTCAAATCCTCATCGTCGAAGGGAAGCTTTCCAGCATCCTCCAAATCATGCCGATTCGAGCGCGAGTACGCCCACATGACAATGCCAACGAATGCCATGAAGGTTGCCACTGTGAATATGCTTCGAGCCGTATTGATATCCATCGAAGCACTCCTTGATTACTTCCGAGCCGTACCCAGAATTTGCAGGTACGCAATGACAGCTTCCATTTCGGTATGGCCCTTGACTTCGTCGCCAGCTTTGGCGATTTCGTCATCGGTATAGGGCACACCGACCTTACGGAGCGCAGTCATCTTCGGTGCCAGATCTGCCGGGTCAAGCACAGCCTTTTCCAACCAAGGATAGGCAGGCATCACCGACTCAGGCACCACGTTACGCGGATTCATCAGGTGGATGTAATGCCAGTCGTCGCTATAACGACCGCCGACACGATGCAAGTCCGGACCGGTACGCTTCGAACCCCATTGGAATGGATGGTCGTAAACGAACTCACCTGCCAGCGACGGCGGACCGTAACGCAGCACTTCAGCGCGGAAAGGACGAATCATCTGCGAGTGGCAGTTGAAGCAACCTTCGCGGATGTACACGTCACGACCAGCCAGTTGCAACGCTGTATAGGGCTTGACACCCTCAATCGGCGTTGTCGTCGAGTGTTGGAAGAACAGCGGAACAATTTCCACCAAACCGCCAAACGAGATCGTGAACAGGGTCAGGATGATCAGCAAGAAATTGCTGGTTTCAATCCGCTCGTACCCCTTGGGAGAACTGTGATCAGCCATTTTTATTTGCTCCTTCGGTTCAGGCGTGAGCTGCGACCGGCGAAATACGCACAGGCTCAGCCTTACCGTTACGGATGGTCATCACGGTATTCCAGCCCATGATGCACATACCAAAGACATACATCAGACCGCCCACCAAACGCAGAGCGTGGAACGGAACCGTTGCCTTCACACCTTCGACGAAGCTGTAAACCAGCGTGCCGTCAGGATTGATAGCGCGCCACATCAGACCTTGCATCACACCCGAAATCCACAGGGCGGCGATGTAAATCACCACACCAATGGTCGCGATCCAGAAGTGCAATTCAATCGCACGAACGCTGTACATCTCGGTACGGCCAAACATGCGCGGAATCAGGTAATACAGCGAGCCAATCGAGATCATGCCCACCCAGCCCAAAGCGCCAGAGTGCACGTGACCCACGGTCCAGTCGGTGAAATGCGACAAAGCGTTCACGGTCTTGATGGCCATCATCGGGCCTTCAAAAGTGGACATACCGTAGAACGACATGGCCACAATCATGAACTTCAGGATGGGATCGTCGCGCAGCTTGTGCCAAGCACCCGACAACGTCATGATCCCGTTGATCATGCCGCCCCAAGAGGGAGCCAACAGAATCAGCGACAGAACCATACCCAGCGATTGGGTCCAGTCAGGCAGAGCCGTATAGTGCAGGTGGTGCGAACCAGCCCACATGTACGTGAAAATCAGAGCCCAGTAGTGCACGATCGACAGGCGATACGAGTACACCGGACGCTGAGCTTGCTTGGGGATGTAGTAATACACCATGCCCAAGAAAGCAGCAGTCAGGAAGAAGCCCACAGCATTGTGGCCGTACCACCATTGCACCATGGCGTCTTGCACACCGGCATACACCGAGTAGCTCTTCGTCAGGCTGACAGGAATGGCAGCACTGTTGAAGGTGTGGAGCAATGCC
The DNA here is from genome assembly GCF_000262525.1 of Leptothrix ochracea L12. Lineage (NCBI taxonomy): Bacteria > Pseudomonadati > Pseudomonadota > Betaproteobacteria > Burkholderiales > Sphaerotilaceae > Leptothrix > Leptothrix ochracea. The sequence goes on along the minus strand of NZ_JH660679.1, from coordinate 1,100 downwards.
ACAGCCAAGATGAACGCTGCAAAGAACCAGTTCGCCACATAGATGTGACGCACTTTGCGTGTACCGATGGTGCCAAAGAACACCACGGCATAGCAGATCCAAACGACTTCGATCAGCAAGTCGATCGGCCATTCCAGCTCAGCGTATTCCTTACCTTGGGTGATCCCCAGCGGCAAGGTGATGACAGCCAAAACCAGCGCCAGATTCCACCCGATGAAGGTGAACATGGCCAGCTTGGGCATGAACAAACGTGTGTGGCAGGTCCGTTGAACCACGTGGTAGCTCGTTGCGAACAACGCACAACCACCAAAGGCAAAAATCACCGCGTTGGTATGTAAGGGTCGAATCCGACCGAATGACAACCATGGGATACCGAGCGTGAGCTCGGGCCAGACGAGCATCGAAGCCGCAAAAGCTCCAACCGTCATCCCAATGATGCCCCAGAACACAGCAGCCACGGCAAAAAGCCGGACTGTCGTGTCGCTATAAACCGACTCTGTGGTCGGCAGTGTGTTACTCGCCATCAATCTACTCCTCGGAAGGTTCTCCATCCTTGTGCGGCCGAATTTTCTTCAGCCCCTTATAAGCGAGGTTGATTCCCATCAACTCCGCCGTCATTACTCCACAAAATTCGCTCACCTTCGCGCTCGAGATCATCGAACTGGCCGCTTTTGACGGCCCACGCGAAAACACCCATGACTGCCATGTTGGGGTGGTTGTCACCCTTTTTGGCCGGTGTTGGTATGGCGCTCAGCTCTTTGGGTGTGGTGCTGAATGCCCTCCGATTAGCGCGGCGGTCTGTTTTTGACGCTGATGCGTCTCTTCCGTCATTTCAACAAGATGTCGATGTTGGTGGCCTATCCCGGCCTCAATCGGTGTGAGAGGTTCTGATGGATATTTTGTTTTTACTCATTCCACTCTCAGTTTTGCTCGTCTTGGCAGTCATGGGTGTTTTCGCGTGGGCCGTCAAAAGCGGCCAGTTCGATGATCTCGAGCGCGAAGGTGAGCGAATTTTGTGGAGTAATGACGGCGGAGTTGATGGGAATCAACCTCGCTTATAAGGGGCTGAAGAAAATTCGGCCGCACAAGGATGGAGAACC
>NZ_JH660678.1:0-20991 GCF_000262525.1 Leptothrix ochracea L12 | reverse complement strand
ACAAGCCGTCCCCGGCGGTGGGTTGGGGCTTGGGTGTCGAGCGTGTGCTCGCGTTGCTGGAAGAGGGTGGCGTGACGCCACCGGCGCAGGTACCTGACGCTTACGCGGTGGTGCCGGATGCGCAGACCTTGCCGCAAGTCACGGTGGTGATCGAACAGCTGCGCGCTGCGGGCGTCAAAGTGATGCAGCACGCCGGTGGCAAAGACGGCCAAGGCAGCATGAAGTCGCAGTTCAAGAAAGCCGATGCCAGCGGCGCACGTTTTGCCTTGGTGTTCGGTGGCGATGAACTTGCGCAAGGCATGGTGGCGCTCAAGCCGCTGCGCGCTGGTGGGGGCGAGCAGTGCTTGAAGCCTCTGGCGGATGCGGCGGCTTGGGGGCAGGACTTGGTGGGTGGTGCCGCCTGAGAGGGCTGGGGCCGCATAATCGCGAATTTTCCGCTGACCGAGGATGGTCGCGGGCTAGCACGGGCACGACTTGCGCATGAGCAATTTAGATCTTGAAGAGCAGGAACAGCTCGAACAACTGAAGCACTTCTGGCAGCGCTGGGGCAACTTGATCAGCTGGTCCTTGGTGGCTGTGCTGCTGGTATGGTCCGGCTGGAACGGCTGGCAGTGGTGGCAACGTGACCAAGCTGCCAAGGCAGCGGGCATGTTTGACGCCTTGGAGCAAGGCATGTCGGCGGGCGATGTGGCGCGTGTCAATCAAGTGTTTGCTGATTTGAAGAGTCGTTATCCGGGGACGGCTTATACCGGTCAGGCCGGTTTGATGGCAGCGCGTTTGCAGTGGGATCGCGGTCAAAAAGATGCGGCCCGTGCCAGCTTGATGTGGGTCATCGACGAAGCCTCTGAGCCTGAATACCGCACCTTGTCCGCCTTGCGATTGGCGGCCATCTTGGCCGAAGACAAGAAGTTCGATGAAGCGCTCAAGCTCTTGGCTGGCGAGCCATCCAAGGCCATGGCGGCTTTGGTGGACGATCGACGTGGCGATGTTTTGCAATTGCAAGGCAAGGTGGATGAGGCTGTGAAGGCGTACACCTCGGCTTGGCAAGCCATGCCCGATACCCTCGATTACCGCCGGGCTGTAGAAGCGAAGTTGATCGCCTTGGGCAAGGCAGACGCGATGGTGCCTGCTGCCGTTCCTGCCGCAGCAGCCTCGGGAGCGTCTCGATGAATCGTCGCGCCAACGCCAAGGCTGTGTTGACCCGTGCGGCAGCCTTGCTGGGCTGGGTCGGCTGGGTGGCATGCGCTGGTGTTGGGTTGGTGGCTTGCGGTTCGACGCCACCCCCTGAGCCGACGGCTCTGGAGCCTTTTACGCCACGCATGACTGGCCAACAGATGTGGTCCAGTTCCTTGGGCCCCTTGGTGCCCGGTCAGACTGTGGCGGTGGTGGGTGAGCGATTTGTACTGGCGACCTTGGCCGGGGATCTGGTCACGCTTGATGCCACCACAGGTTTGCAGCGCGAGCGGGTGCGCGTGGGTGCGCCGATCGCTGCCGGGGTGGGGAGTGATGGCGTGTACAGCGCGGTGGTGACACGCGATAACGAATTGGTGGTGATTGCGGCGGGTGCCATTCGTTGGAAGGCCCGGCTCAACATGCGTGTGGTCACGCCGCCCTTGGTGGCGGGTGAGCGGGTGTTCGTGCAAGGGGTGCAGCGCACCGTCGAAGCCTTCGATGCTCAAGACGGGCGCAAGCTTGGTCTTCCAGCGTCCAGCCACCGATGCCTTGGCCTTGGCCCAAACCGGTGTGTTGACGGCCTACCAAAATACCCTGTTAGTGGGCATGGGGCCGCGCTTGGTGGCCCTAGATCCCTTGCTGGGGTCGGTGCGTGCTGAGCATGTGATTGCTACGCCACGCGGCACCAATGAGGTCGAGCGACTGGCTGATTTGGTCGGCCCAGCGGGACGTTCGGGGGATGTGGTGTGCGTTCGTGCGTTTCAATCCAGCGTGGGTTGTGTGGACATGGCACGTTCAAATCTGCTGTGGTCGCGGGCCCATGCTGGCTTCCAAGGGCTGGCGGCCGACAGTGACTTTGTGTTTGGGGCCACCACCACCGATCGACTGACCGCTTGGCGGCAACCCACCGGTGATGTGGTCTGGAGCACCGAGCGCTTCCGTTATCGGGGGTTGAGCGCACCGTTGCTGTTTGATCGCACGGTGGTCTTGGGTGATGCCCAAGGATGGATTCATTTTCTCTCTCGGGACAAGGGCGAAACGTTGTTTCGCTGGTTCACCGATGCGAGTGGTGTGATGGCGCCGCCTGTGCGGGCGGCCAAGAATGTGCTGGTGTTGACCCGTGCGGGCAACGCCTATGGCCTGCGGGTCGAATGACCGATTGAATTGACGCTCTGATGAAACCTGTGATCGCTTTGGTGGGGCGCCCCAATGTGGGCAAATCCACGCTTTTCAACCGACTCACGGGCAGTCGTGATGCGATCGTGGCGGATTATCCCGGCCTGACGCGGGATCGTCACTATGGGGACGGCAAGTTGGCCGGCCACGCCTTCATCGTCATCGATACGGGTGGTTTCGAGCCCGATTGCACCGAAGGCATCTTCAAGGAGATGGCACGCCAAACGCGTCAAGCGGTGGCGGAAGCCGATGCGGTGGTGTTTGTGGTGGACCTGCGGGCTGGTTTGTCCGCGCAAGACCATGACATCGCCAAGTACTTGCGTAGCGCCAACAAGCGCGTTGTTCTCGCGGCCAACAAGGCCGAAGGCATGATCAACGCGCCGCAATTGGCGGAGTTTTATGAGCTAGGGATTGGTCAGCCGGTGGCGATTTCCTCGGCTCACGGCCAAGGTATCCGCAGCTTGGTGGAATTGGCGCTGGAAGGGGTGGAGCTTCCCGACGATGACGATGAAGCCAGTGGTCCGATCGGTGGCGCAGCGCGGCCGATTCGATTGGCCGTGGCGGGGCGGCCCAATGCCGGCAAGTCCACGCTGATCAACGCATGGTTGGGTGAAGAGCGCTTGGTGGCTTTTGACCTGCCAGGGACCACCCGTGACACGATCCATGTGCCTTTTGAACGTAACGGCCAGCATTTTGAGCTGATCGATACCGCCGGTTTGCGTCGCAAGGGCAAGGTCTTTGAAGCGATCGAGAAGTTTTCGGTCGTCAAAACCCTGCAAGCGATTGCCGACGCTAACGTGGTGCTGTTGGTGGTCGATGCCACCGAAGGGGTGTCCGATCAAGACGCGCACATCGCGGGCTACATCTTGGAGGCGGGTCGTGCCGTGGTGGTGGCGATCAACAAATGGGATGCCATCGACCGCTATCAGCGCGAACGGCTCGATCGTTCCATCGAGCTGCGTCTGCCGTTCTTGAAGTTCGCACCGATCCTCCAGATCTCGGCCACACGTCGCCAGGGCTTGGGGCCTTTGTGGCAAGCGATCACGGGCGCATGGGCGGCGGCGATGGCCAAGATGCCCACCCCGGTGCTGACGCGCCTGCTCCAAGAGGCGGTGCAGTTCCAGCAACCCAAGCGGGTAGGCTCAACCCGGCCCAAGCTGCGCTACGCCCACCAAGGCGGGCAGAATCCGCCGTTGGTGGTGATCCACGGTAATGCGGTGGATCAAGTCACGGATGTCTACAAGCGGTACTTGGAGAGCCGGATCCGGGCGCATTTCAGCTTGGCGGGTACGCCGCTGCGCATCGAGTTCCGCGCCTCGCATAACCCCTTCGACACCAAAGAATCCTGAAGACCCCTCGGGGGCGGTGGCGCGTGTGTTAACGTGCGCGCTCATTTCGTCCAACGTAACAACTCCACCCAGACGGAGCACCATCGTGAGCAATAACAAAGGGCAACTTCTACAAGACCCGTTTCTGAACCTGCTTCGCAAGGAGCATGTGCCGGTGTCGATCTACCTTGTGAATGGCATCAAGTTGCAAGGGCATATCGAATCCTTCGATCAGTACGTGGTTCTGTTGCGCAATACCGTGACCCAGATGGTTTACAAACACGCGATCTCGACGGTCGTCCCCGGTCGTCCGGTGGTCAATTTCCACGTCGGTGATCAGCCTGCGGACTTGCTTTGAGCCAGTCCGCTGACGGCCTTTTTGGGTTGACGCACGCTTGACTGCACCGGTTGTTTCTGCCGCTGACCTGCCACGGGCTTTGCTCGTGGGCGTTGACTTTGGTGGTAAGGCTTTCTTCGACCCTTCCTTGGACGAGTTGGCTTTGCTGGCCGAGTCCGCCGGTGATTTGCCGGTGGCGAAGTTAACCGCCAAGCGGCGCAGCGTTGATGCTGCTCTTTTTGTCGGCTCAGGCAAGGCCGACGAAATCAAAGCTTTGGTGCAACTGCACGCGGCGCAATGTGTGATCTTCGATCAACCCCTTGGGCCGGCACAGCAGCGCAATCTGGAAAAACACCTCGGTGTTGAGGTGCTCGACCGGACCATGTTGATCCTTGAGATCTTCGCGGCCCGGGCGCGCAGCCACGAGGGCAAGTTACAAGTTGAGCTGGCCAAGTTGCAGTATCTTTCAACCCGTCTTGTGCGGCGTTGGAGTCATTTGGAACGCCAGCGTGGCGGTGTCGGTTTGCGGGGTGGTCCGGGGGAAACCCAGATTGAGCTCGACCGGCGCATGATTGCCGAGCGCATCAAAGCCGTCAAAGAGCGTTTGGTCAAGGTGAAACGCCAGCGTGGCACCCAGCGCAAGGCGCGTGAACGCAGCGGCGTGTTGCGGGTTTCGTTGGTGGGCTACACCAACGCCGGCAAGAGCACCTTGTTCAATGCCTTGGTGAAGGCGCACGTTTACGCCGCCGATCAGCTTTTTGCCACGCTCGATACCACCACACGGCAGCTCTATCTTGAGGAGGCCCGGGCTCGGGTGTCGCTCTCCGACACCGTGGGCTTTATCCGCGATCTGCCCCATGCCTTGGTCAATGCCTTCCAAGCTACCTTGCAAGAGGCCATGGAAGCCGATGTTTTGCTCCATGTGGTCGATGCCGCCAGCCCGACATGGTTTGAGCAAGTCCGCGAAGTTCAGCGTGTCTTGGCCGACATTGGTGCGGCCGAGGTCCCACAAATCTTGGTGTTCAACAAACAAGATTTGATGGATGAATCGCTGCAGCCCCGGACGGACGAAGATTTTTTTGAGCTCGAACCGGGTCGCAGTGTTCCCCGACTGTTTGTGAGCGCGATGACGGGCTACGGCTTGCCACGCTTGCGTCAGGCGATTGCCGATTGCCGCGAGGCCGAAGGCGATGGTTTGATAAACGGCGATGCCTTCACAACGCAGCCCTATTCCGAATCAGATGATCAGCCTGTGATCCCATGAAAACCGACATGAGTACAGACTCTTCCCCGCGAAAATTGCCCGCCTTGTCGTTGGTCTGGCAGCGTATCAAGTCCGGTCTCATCTTGAATCAAGGTCGTCCGGACGGACCGCCTGATCTTGATGACCTCTGGCGTGATTTCAACCAAAAGCTCGGTGGGCTTTTTGGGGCCAAGCGTGACAACACCCCTCCCCCGAAGGCGGTGGTAGCGCACCACCGCCCATGGGTTTGAAAAACGCGGGCTGGGGTGGGGCTGTCGTCATCGGCGGGGCTGTGCTGGTTTGGCTCGGTAGTGGCTTTTTCATCGTCCCAGAAGGGTATCAAGCGGTGGTCACCACCTTTGGTGCCTACAACCACACCACGGCAGATGCTGGGATTCATTTCCGCTGGCCGTACCCCTTCCAAGCACATGAGACGGTAGCGGTGACGCAGACCCGTTCGACCGAGGTCGGGCGTAACGCCGTGGTGCAGGCGACGGGCTTGCGCGATTCGTCCATGATCACGCAGGACGAAAACATCGTTGACATTCGTTTTACGGTGCAATGGCGTCTGAAAGATGCCAAGGACTTCATGTTTGAAAACCGCAACGTCGAAGAAGCGGTGATGCAAGCCGCAGAGACGGCGGTGCGTGAAATTGTCGGGCGCAGCAGCATGGACTCGGTGCTCTATGAGCAGCGCGATGCCATTGCGACCGATCTGGTGAAATCGATTCAAAGTCAACTTGATCGACTCAAGGCCGGCATCTTGGTGGCCAATGTGAATGTGCAAAGCGTTCAACCGCCCGAGCAAGTTCAGGCGGCTTTTGACGATGCATTCAAAGCCGGTGCCGACCGAGAGCGACTCAAGAACGAAGGCCAAGCCTACGCCAACGATGTCATCCCGAAGGCGCGTGGTATGGCGGCGCGGTTGCGTGAAGAGTCCGAGGGGTACAAGGCACGCGTGGTCGCTCAAGCCGAAGGCGATGCGCAGCGTTTCCGCAGCGTGCTGCCCGAGTATCAAAAAGCCCCGGCTGTGATGCGCGACCGGCTCTACATCGATGCCATGTCGCAGATTTATTCGAGCGTGACCAAGGTGATGGTGGACTCGCGCGGCGGGGGTAATTTGCTTTATCTGCCGCTGGATAAATTGCTGCAAGCCTCGACGGGCGGCGCGCCGGCGGCGGCGGGTGCCGCCTCTGCACCGGAAGCACTGTCTGCGACAGCGGTGGCTCCCGCCGTGGCGGCGGTGTTGCCACCACCGGCGGCGGATCCCCGCTCACGGGAAGGCACACGCGGTCGTGACCGCGAAGGGCGTTGAGGGGAGATGCACGCATGAATCGTTTAATTTTCGCTGTTGTTTCGCTGTTGCTGGTCTTGGTGTTGGCCATGTCGACGTTGTTCGTCGTCGATCAGCGCAATTTTGCGGTGGTCTATTCGCTGGGTGAAATCCGCGAAGTGATCACCGAGCCGGGGTTGAAGTTCAAATTGCCGCCGCCGTTGCAAAACGTCGTCTTCATTGATCGGCGCACCTACACCCTCGACAGCCCCGAAACCCGTCCGATCTTCACGGCTGAAAAGCAGAGTTTGGTCATCGACTGGCTGGTGAAGTGGCGGGTCAAGGAGGCGCGTCAATTCATTCGCAACACCGGTTTGGATCTGCGTAACGCCGAGGCGCGCCTCTCGCCGATCGTCCAAGCGGCTCTGAACGAAGAGGTCACCAAGCGCAGCGTGCGTGCGGTGCTTTCGACGGATCGCGAAAAGATCATGCAAGGCGTGATGCAGCGCTTGAGCGACGACGCCAAGAACTTTGGCATTGAGATTGTGGATGTGCGTATCAAGCGGGTTGATTTCGCCGCCTCCATCACCGATTCGGTCTATCGCCGTATGGAATCCGAGCGCAAGCGTGTGGCCAATGAGTTGCGTTCTGAAGGCTCTGCCGAAGGCGAAAAATCCGCGCTGATGCCGATCGTCAACGTGAAGTGATTTTGGCTGAGGCTTATCGCGAGGCTCAAAAGGTCAAAGGCGAGGGCGATGCCAAGGCTGCGGTCTTGTACGCTGAGTCCTTTGGCCGTGACCCCCAATTTGCACAGTTCCTGCGCAGCCTCGACGCGTACAAAGCCAGTTTCCGCAGCAAAAGCGACGTGATCGTGGTGGACCCGAGTACCGAGTTCTTCAAAGTCATGCGTAATGGCGGCGGCTCGGGTGGCGCTGCGGCCCCAGCTCGCAAGTGAGCCACTTGGCATGCTCGATGCCCTGTGGTTGGCTGGTGCCTTGGTGCTGATTTTGGAAGGGCTGTTGCCGCTCTTGCGCCCACGCCAATGGCGGCGGGTCTTCGAGCAGGCCTTGCAGCTCTCTGACGGTCAGCTTCGTTTCATTGGGCTGTGTTCTGTGCTCGCGGGCCTGCTGTGGGTGGCGGCGCTGTGGCGCTGACGCTGCGCAGCTGAGGGGCTGTGCCGGCCCGGTACAATCGCACGTTTCATCTACTGCGCTCCTATGTCTTCTGCCTGGCTGTTGCCCGAGCATCTCGCTGATGTCTTGCCCCACGAGGCTCGTCGCCTCGAAGAGCTGCGCCGGACTCTGCTTGATGCCGCCCGATCTTTTGGGCACGAGTTGGTCATGCCGCCCTTGGCCGAGCATCTCGACTCTCTTTTGAGTGGCAGTGGTGAGTCGCTTGATTTGATGACCTTCAAATTGGTCGATCAGTTGAGTGGCCGCACTTTGGGGGTGCGCGCTGATACCACGCCGCAAGTCGCACGCATCGACGCCCATCTGCTCAACCGAGCCGGTGTGACCCGGCTTTGCTATTGCGGCCCGGTGTTGCATGCCTTGCCCGCCGGGGCCTACGCCACCCGCGAGCCCTTGCAGTTCGGTGCTGAAACCTATGGCCACGCTGGGCTGGAAGCCGATCTGGAAATCCAAGATCTGGCCATCGATTGTTTGGGCCGAGCAGGCTTAGCGGGCCTGACCATGGATCTGGGCGATGCGCGCATCGTCACCGCGTTGCTTGATGCGACGGGCGTGGCTGCGCGGGATCGTGCGGCTTGGGTGGCTGCCATGGTGGCCAAGGATCGGCCCGAGTTGCTGCGTTTGATCGCAAACACGGTGGCTGAGGGGACGGATCCGGTGCTGACACAAGCGCTGTTGGCGCTACCTGAGTTGTACGGCGGCCTATCCGTGTTGGATCAAGCACGTCAGCAACTCCCGGCGTTGCCCGCCATTGAAGCAGCTTTGCATGATTTGGCTTGGTTGGCGGGGCATCTTCAGGCCTCGTACACCGATTTGACGATCGGTTTTGATCTGGCGGATCTTTCGGGCTACGCCTACTACACCGGCCCGCGCTTTGCGCTTTATGGGAACGGTAGTCGTGAGGCCCTGCTGCGCGGGGGGCGTTATGACGCAGTGGGCCAAATTTTTGGTCGCAGCCGACCCGCTGTCGGCTTTAGCTTGGATCTCAAATCGGTGGTGGCCCACATCAGTTTGGATGGTCGTCGCGCGGCGATCCGAGCTCCTTGGAACGAAGAGGCTGCCTTGCGGGCCGCGATTCGGCATTTGCGCGTTCAAGGTGAAACGGTGACGTGCGTGCTTCCTGGGCACGAGCATGAAGCAGATGAGTTTGACTGCGACCGCGAGCTGGTCGAGGTCAATGGACAGTGGGTGGTCTGCGCACGCTGAGCGCTGGCGGACCACCTGAAAACACTTCGAGCGGAATATTCCAGATGTCTCAGACAGATACACGCAGTGAGGCGGCGGCTGCCGCACGCGGTCGCAATGTGGTTGTCGTCGGCACCCAATGGGGTGACGAAGGCAAGGGCAAAGTGGTGGATTGGTTGACCGATCATGCCGAAGGTGTGGTGCGCTTCCAAGGTGGCCACAACGCCGGTCACACCTTGGTGATCAATGGCAAGAAAACTGCGCTGCAGATCATTCCTTCCGGGATCATGCGTCCCGGCGTGGCCTGCTACATCGGCAATGGTGTGGTGGTGGATCCCACCCATTTGCTGCTTGAAATCGGGCGCTTGGAAGCGGCTGGGCTGGAAGTGCGTTCGCGCTTGTTCATCAGCGAGTCGTGTCCCTTGATTCTGCCTTTCCATGTGGAAGTGGACAAAGCGCGTGAAGCCCTGCGTGAGAACTCTGGCGTCGGCAAGATCGGCACCACCGGCAAGGGGATTGGCCCGGCCTATGAGGACAAGGTCGCACGCCGTGCGCTGCGCGTTCAAGATCTGAAGCACCCGGCGCGTTTCGAGAAGAAACTGCGCGAATTGCTGGATCTGCATAACTTTGCGTTGTCAGGCTATTTGAAGAGCACGGCGCTTGAATTTCAGCCGATTTTTGATCTGGCCATGCAACAGGCCGAGCAGCTCAAGCCCATGATGGCTGACGTTGGCGTACGCATTGATGCGGCCAACCGTGCTGGCGGCTCGATCCTGTTCGAAGGAGCCCAAGGCACGTTGCTGGACATCGACCACGGCACCTATCCATTCGTTACTTCCAGCAACTGCGTGGCGGGCAATGCGGCGGCTGGCTCCGGCGTCGGCCCGGGCATGCTGCATTACATCTTGGGCATCACCAAGGCCTACACCACGCGCGTGGGCTCCGGGCCGTTCCCGACCGAGTTGCCGATGGATGAGGCCGGTACCGTGGGGCATCACCTCTCGACGGTCGGTCAGGAGCGCGGCACCGTGACGGGGCGTGCACGTCGCTGCGGCTGGCTGGATGCTGCGGCGATGAAGCGCTCCATCCTGATCAACGGTATTTCGGGCCTGTGCCTGACCAAGCTCGATGTGCTTGATGGTCTGTCTGAGATCAAAATGTGCGTCGGCTACGACTTGCACGGCGAACGCATCGACATCTTGCCGCTTGATGCCGATGAGATTGTCAATTGCGCGCCAGTCTACGAAACCTTCCCGGGCTGGACGGAAACCACCTTCGGCGTGACCGAGTGGGACAAGCTGCCTTTGAACGCGCGCCGCTATCTGGAGCGGGTGCAGGCGTTCATCGGCGCACCGATTGACATGGTTTCGACCGGTCCGGATCGCGATCACACGATCTTGTTGCGTCACCCCTACAAGGCTTGAGGGAGTGATCATGCTGACCGATGACGGTAAACATCTCTACGTTTCTTGGGACGATTACCACCAGATGATTGAGCGCTTGGCGCGCCAAGTGCATGAGTCTGGCTGGGCGTTTGATCAGATCCTTTGCTTGGCCCGAGGTGGCCTGCGACCGGGGGATGTGATCTCGCGCGTCTTTGACAAGCCTTTGGCCATCATGGCCACAAGTTCGTATCGCGCTGAAGCCGGCACGATCCAAGGGCGCTTGGATATGGCGACTTACATCACCATGCCCAAGGGTGAGTTGGCTGGACGGGTGCTTTTGGTGGACGACTTGGCCGATTCGGGTGTGACGCTGCAAGCGGTGGTGGATCGGCTGCGCAGCATGCCCGCCATCCATGAGTTGCGCTCGGCCGTGTTGTGGGTCAAAGGCATCTCGACCTACGAGCCGGACTACTTTGTCGAAAAGTTGCCGACCAATCCTTGGATTCATCAGCCTTTTGAAGACTATGATCGACTGCGTCCGGCGGATTTGGCCGCTCGTCGGTCGGTCTGAATCGATGTGGAAGTGGGCCTCCCTTCGGGGAGGTTTGTCGGGTTTTGTGCAGCTAGCCATGAAAAAGCACGGTCAACTTGCGCTGACCGTGCTTTGTATCTGGTGCCCAGGAGAGGACTCGAACCTCCACGGAGTTACCCGCTAGTACCTGAAACTAGTGCGTCTACCAATTCCGCCACCTGGGCTTTGCTTTGAAACGTTCTTTTAACTTCGTCTCAAGCTGAGAATTGAATTCTATATTGGGATCGATCTGAAATGCAATACCCTAGTCAAAAATTTTCGTTGATGAGCGAAATCGAGGGCACCGTTCAGGGGCATCGTGATGGTCATGGCTTTCTGATCACTGGGATGGATGAGCCTGACATTTATCTTTCCCCCCAAGAAATGCGCGCGGTGCTCCATCGTGATCGTGTTCGGGTGCGCGTGATTCGCCAAGATCGCAAAGGTCGGCCAGAGGGGCGGATCTTGGAGATCATCGAGAGGCGCAAAACACCCATCATTGGCCGCTTGTTGCATGAGGGCGGGCAGTGGATCGTCGCCCCCGAAGATCGACGTTTTGGCCAAGATATCCTCATACCGCGCCACAACGTGGCCGATGCCCAAGTGGGGCAGGTGGTGGCGGTCGAGTTGACCGAAGTGGCCTCTTTGCATACCCAACCGGTGGGGCGGATTGCGGAGGTGCTGGGTGATATCGATGATCCCGGCATGGAGATCGAGATTGCCGTGCGTAAATTTGAGGTTCCGCACCGCTTTTCACCCGAAACATTGGCGCAGGCCGGCAAGTTGCCCTCACGGCTGCGGGCGGTGGATCGCCAGCAACGTATCGATCTGACCGATGTGCCGCTGGTTACGATTGATGGTGAAGATGCGCGTGACTTTGACGACGCGGTCTATTGCGAACCCTGTCGGGTCGATCGGGGCAAAGGTTGGCGTTTGTTGGTGGCGATTGCGGACGTGAGTCACTACGTCAAACCAGGACAGCCGCTGGATAACGATGCCTTCGAGCGCTCTACCTCGGTCTATTTCCCGCGCCGAGTCATCCCGATGTTGCCGGAGAAGCTCTCCAACGGGCTGTGTTCCCTCAATCCGGATGAGGATCGACTCAGCATGGTCTGTGACATGCTGGTCACAGCGCAGGGGGACGTGCAGGCCTATCAGTTTTACCCGGCGGTGATTTGCTCGCATGCTCGGTTGACCTACACCACGGTGGCCGCTTTGTTGGCCAACACCCGGGGGCCAGAAGCGCAGATGCATGCCGATCTTGTGCCGCAATTGATCCATCTGCACGAGGTTTATCGGGCGCTGCTTAAGGCGCGCGGCGTGCGGGGCGCTGTCGATTTTGAGACCACTGAAACCCAAATCGTTTGCGATGACAACGGCCGGATCGAGAAGATCGTGCCCCGTGTCCGGACCGAAGCGCATCGTTTGATCGAAGAAGCCATGCTTGCGGCCAACGTCTGTGCAGCCGACTTCATCGAGCGGGCCAAGCATCCGGCCCTGTTCCGTGTCCACGAAGGGCCAACTCCCGAGAAGCGCCAGACCTTGATCAACTACCTGCGCAGCGTGGGGGTGACGGCTGAGTTGAGCGAAGACCCGAAGCCAGCTGAATTGCAAGCCATTGCACTGCAAACCCGCGATCGGCCCGATGCTGTGCAGATCCACACCATGCTGCTGCGCTCCATGCAGCAGGCGATCTACACGCCGCACAACAGCGGGCACTTTGGTCTCGCTTATGCGGCGTATACCCACTTCACCAGTCCGATTCGGCGTTATCCGGACTTGCTGGTGCATCGAGTGATCAAGGCGCTGTTGCAAGCCAAACGCTACAAGTTAGAGATTCCTTTACCGCAAGTCGGTGCAACTGCGACGGCAACCCCTGCTGAGGCTTGGGATGTGGCTGGTGCGCATTGCAGTGCCAACGAGCGACGCGCGGACGAAGCTTCGCGTGATGTGGAAGCTTGGCTCAAGTGCAAGTTCATGCGCGATCGCTTGGGCGAGGTCTATGCCGGGACGGTGAGTGCGGTCACGAGTTTTGGCTTGTTTGTGCAGCTCGACGCGCTGTTTGTCGAGGGCCTGATCCACATCACCGAGTTGGGCGGCGAATACTTCCGCTTGGATGACGCTCGCCAAGAGCTGCGGGGTGAGCGTACGGGGGTTCGCTACGGTATTGGGGCGCGTGTCCGCGTCCAAGTGAGTCGGGTGGATCTGGATGGTCGCCGGATTGATTTCCGCCTCATGACCGAGAGCCAGAGTGTCGGAGCCGCGTCATCTGCGCCCAGTGGTGGATTCGGTCGTGAGCGTTTGGCGGGGTCAGAAGCTACCTTGGCGTCCATCAAAGAGGCGGATCGGGCACTGCGTCAGGTGGCGAGAGACAAGAAAAAGAAACCTACGGTCCGACATGCTCGCGACGAAGGGGCTGGGCGGGAAAAGGCTCGTCCAGGTCGAAAGGGGGCAAGATGAGTTGACGCGCCAACGTTTCGGCGCGTAGCACTTCGCCTCGGGGACTGAGTCGCTCGGCGCTCAGTCCGTGCCAGTGCACAGCGGTGTGCGCCGCTTGTCGGGCCGAATCAACGTGTGCAGCCTGCGGTTCGAGGTGCGCCAGTTGGCTCCAGAGGCCGCCCATGAAGCCCGCAAGCACATCCCCACTGCCTGGGGTGGCGAGTGACACGTTACCCACGGGATGCAGCATGGCCAAGTGGCCGGGAGTGGTGACGATGCTGCCGGAGCCCTTGAGGACCACGACGCAGTTCAATGCATGGGCAAGGTGTGTGGCTGCCTCAATACGATTGGCCTGAACCTCATGAGCTTCCCAGTGTCCCAGTAGACGTGCGGCTTCCAGCGGATGAGGTGTCAGGATGGTCGCCATATCGTGCTGATGGCGTTCTTTGAGGGCGTGACGCAGGCTGTCGTCACGTGCCACGGCGTTGAGGGCATCCGCATCCAAGATCAGTCTGGGCGCTGTTTCCAGCAGGACCGGAAGCACTTGCTGGATATCTTCACCGCCGCCGCAGCCCGCCACCACGGTGGCATGGTGGAGCAGACGCGGATTCTTGAGCAAGTGTTCAAGCGGCCGAGTCATAAGTTCCTTCACTGCCGTTTCAGCCAATGAGGTGAGATGGACCCGGCCTGCGCCACCTTGCAGGGCGGCCAAACCGGGCAAGGCATTGAGCCGCGCCCACTCCCAACCCGCCGCGCCGATCATGAGCAGGCTCAGCAACGCAAACGGGGCTTGCGCATCCATCCAGAGCGCCGGAATCAGCAGGGCAAGCAAGACGATGGCCGTGAGAATGCGCTGTTTGAGCATGCTGAAAAAGCGTCAAAGCGCTTTAGAAGGAAGGAAGAAACAGATCAACCCGCCCATCACGGGGCTTTGACCTGGCCGAAACGGCGATCACGGCGCCCATAGGCGACCAGTGCATCGTCAAGCGCTTTGGCGTCGAAATCCGGCCAAAGGCAGTCGGAGAACACCAACTCAGCGTAAGCGATCTGCCAGAGCAGAAAATTGGAAACCCGCACTTCACCCCCCGTGCGGATAAAAAGATCAGGGTCCGGCGCGTAAGCCTGTGACATGAAGCCGGACAACATCGCCTCATCCAAGGCCTCGGGCTGAATGCCCGCCGCAAGAGCTTGGCGACACGCCTGCACCACGTCCCAACGCCCGCCGTAGTTGAAGGCCACCGAAACAGTGATGCGGGTGTTGTGCGCCGTGCGCGCCTCGGCGTCATCCCAAGCGGCCAAGATGCGCTCCGGCACACCCTTGCGGTCCCCAATGATGCGGATACGCACGCCGTCGTTGACCATCTTGAGCAGGTACTTCGACACCGCCACGACGATCAGGCTCATCAAACCAGAAACTTCATCCTCGGGGCGCTTCCAGTTCTCTGACGAAAACGCGAAGACGGTGAGGAACTCAATACCGCGCTCAGCGCAGGCATCGATGACCTTCACCAACGTATCGACACCAAACTTGTGGCCCACCACCCGAGGCATCAAGCGCCGCTTGGCCCAACGGCCGTTGCCATCCATCACGATGGCCACGTGACGCGGAACCGGCACAGCACCCGCCAGTGAAGAAGAAGTCTTGGTTGCCACAGCCAAAGCTCGAGGAAGACGCGTCGAGGCCTGAGCCTTAAACGGCCATGATCTCGGCTTCTTTGGTTTGGATCAACTTATCCAATTCAGTGATGGTGCGATCAGTCAGCTTTTGGACTTCATCGATCGAGCGACGTTCTTCGTCCTCGGTGATGAGCTTGTCTTTGAGCAGCTTTTTGGCGTGATCGTTGGCGTCACGGCGCACATTACGCACCGCCACTTTGGCGTCTTCGCCGGCGTGACGCACCACCTTGGTCAGATCGCGACGACGCTCTTCAGTCAGAGCAGGCATCGGCACACGGATCAAATCACCCATAGCGGATGGATTCAAGCCGAGGTCGGACTCGCGAATGGCCTTCTCGATCGGTTTGGCCATGGTTTTTTCCCACGGCTGCACGCTGATGGTGCGCGCATCCACCAAGGTCACATTGGCCACTTGGCTGATCGGCAACAGCGAGCCGTAGTAATCGACCTGCACCTGATCCAAGATGCCCGGGTGAGCCCGACCGGTCCGGATTTTCTGCAACTCACCCTTGAAGGCTTCGATGGACTTGGCCATCTTGGCTTCAGCGTTTTTCTTGATCTCTGCAATGCTCATGAAAGACTCCAGCAACGGCTCAAAACAAGCTCAAACATGCACCAAAGTGCCTTCATCTTCGCCTTCAACCACGCGCCGCAGGGCTCCCGGCTTGAAGATCGAGAACACCCGGATCGGCAAATTCTGATCTCGACAAACGGCGAAAGCAGCCGCGTCAAGGACGCGCAAATTGCGCTGAATGGCTTCATCAAAGGTCAGCGAGGGATAACGGGTCGCCGAAGGATCTGTCTTGGGATCAGCGGTGTAGACCCCATCGACCTTGGTGGCCTTCAACACAATCTGAGCCCCAATTTCTGCACCCCGCAAAGCCGCAGCCGTATCGGTGGTGAAGAAGGGGTTGCCTGTGCCCGCAGCAAAGACCACAACCTTGCCTTCTTCGAGGTACTGCA
Organism: Leptothrix ochracea L12; assembly: GCF_000262525.1. Classification (NCBI taxonomy): domain Bacteria; kingdom Pseudomonadati; phylum Pseudomonadota; class Betaproteobacteria; order Burkholderiales; family Sphaerotilaceae; genus Leptothrix; species Leptothrix ochracea. Next base: position 5,051 of record NZ_JH660678.1, on the reverse strand, counting down.
ACGCCTTGGGCCGCACATACGACTCCACCACTTGCTCAATCGCAATGGCGGACATCACACGAGCCACCAAACCTTCTTGGCGCATCGTGTCAGCCAAGGCCAGCGCGTTCATCACCGTGGCCAACATGCCCATGTAATCGGCGGTGGCGCGATCCATACCGACCGCGCCGCCAGCCACCCCTCGAAAAATGTTGCCGCCGCCAATCACCACCGCGACCTCGCACCCCATGCGGGTGACCTCTTGAATCTCACGCACGATGCGCACAATGGTGGCGCGATTGATGCCATAAGCATCGTCCCCCATGAGTGCCTCACCAGAGAGTTTCAAGAGAATGCGTTTGTAGGCCGACATGGAAAAGGTCCTTAGAGAAGACGGGGCAGCAAGTTTAAGGGGTTAAACGCAGATCACTGACCCTTGGCAGCAGCCACTTGGGCCGCCACTTCGGCGGCGAAGTCGTCTTGCTTCTTCTCGATACCTTCGCCAACGATGAACATCGTGAACGAAGTGACTGTGGTGCCCACGCTCTTCAGATATTGACCCACGGTTTGCTTGCCGTCAGCCGCCTTCACGAAGACCTGATCCAACAGCGAAACTTCCTTCAGGTACTTCTGCACCGAGCCTTCGACCATCTTGGCGACGATTTCAGCCGGCTTGCCGGACTCGGCGGCCTTCTCGGCAGCCACGCGGCGTTCTTTCTCGATCAGGTCAGCTGGCACATTGGCCGACGACACCGACACGGGCTTCATCGCAGCGATGTGCATGGCAGCATCCTTGGCGGCAGTGGCATCACCGGTGTATTCCACCATCACACCAATACGCACACCGTGCAGGTAATGCGCCAGCGAGCCGCCATCGGCGTAACGCTTGAAACGGCGGATCGTCATGTTCTCGCCGATCTTGCCGATCAAACCCTTGCGCACATCTTCCACGGTCGGACCGAAGTCAGCCAGAGACAGAGGCAGAGCAGACAAGGCAGCCACGTCTGCCGGATTTTGCTCAGCAGCCAACTTGGCGCAGGCTTGCACAAAAGCGACGAAGTGATCGTTCTTCGACACAAAGTCGGTTTCGCAATTCACTTCCACCAGTGCGCCGATCGAGCCGGACACAGCGGCCGCGATCACGCCTTCAGCGGTCACGCGGGTCGCGGCCTTGCTGGCCTTGCTGCCGAGCTTGACACGCAAAATTTCTTCAGCGCGGACCATATCGCCTTCAGCTTCGGTCAGTGCCCTCTTGCACTCCATCATCGGCGCATCGGTCTTAGCGCGCAGTTCAGCCACCATGCTTGCGGTGATCGCAGCCATGTTTTCTCTCCTAGTGAACTTGGAAAATCTTGGAAAAAAGGGGCTTTTCAGCCCCCGAAGTCATGCACCCTGAGGATGCCCTTGCGAAACGGTTAGGCCGCTTCGTTGACTTCCACGAATTCGTCCGACGAGGTCGTCGAAACAGCTTCCACCACTTCGGCCACCGCATTGGCACGGCCTTCGAGGACGGCGTCAGCAAAAGCGCGGGCGTACAGAGCCACAGCCTTGGCCGAGTCGTCGTTACCCGGGATCACGTAGTTGATGCCTTCCGGGCTGTGGTTGGTATCGACCACGCCGATGATGGGAATGCCCAGCTTTTGAGCTTCAGCAATCGCAATCTTGTGGAAGCCCACGTCGATCACGAACAGCGCATCCGGCAAACCACCCATGTCTTGGATACCGCCGATGTCTTTTCCAGCTTGGCAAGCTCGCGCTGGAACAACAAGCCTTCTTTCTTGCTCATCGACTCCAAGCCAGCTTCAGTCCGAGCTTGCATGTCCTTGAGCTTCTTCAGCGAACCCTTGACGGTCTTGAAGTTGGTCAGCATGCCGCCGAGCCAACGCTGATCGACGTAGGGCATGCCGGCGCGCGAAGCTTCTTCAGCCACCACTTCGCGTGCTTGACGCTTGGTGCCAACGAACAAGATGGTGCCGCGACGCGCTGCCAGTTGACGAGCAAACTTGGTAGCCTCTTCGAAAAGCGGAACCGTCTTTTCGAGATTGATGATGTGAATTTTGTTGCGATGGCCGAAGATATACGGGGCCATCTTGGGGTTCCAGAAGCGAGTTTGGTGTCCGAAGTGGACGCCGGCTTCCAGCATTTCGCGCATCGAGTAGGGCATATTTGCTCCAAAGGTTGGGTCTAGAATCCGGCACGAATCGCGTCAAGCGACACCTTTAGGTGACCGGGTTCGGGCTTATTGATCTGTTCCCTGCTTTACTTGCTTGCTTCCACCTTAGCCAACACCGGACTAGCGTGGAAACTTGCTAGAGGGTGCATGGGTTGGCACTTGGTGGCGTTTCGCCGCTTTTAAGGCGGGTTCACACGGCTTTTCGTTCAGGGCCCGGATAAACCCGCAGATTGTACATGGGTTCTGCAGGATGCATATTGCCATCATGGGTGCCGGCATCACCGGCATCACCACCGCTTACGAACTGGCCATCGACGGCCACCGGGTCACTGTCTTTGATCGCAACGACATGGTGGCTTCAGAGGGCAGCTTCGCCAATGCCGGCTTGGTTTCCCCTGGGTGCGTCTCCCCTGCCGCCGCGCCCGGCTTACGGCGTTGGCTGTTGCGTGGCTTGTTTACCCATGAGTCAGCTTTGCGCTGGCGGCCCAATCTCAATCGCAGCCAATGGAGCTGGCTGAGGCAGTGGTGGCAAGCCTGCGAGGCCCCCCAAGCCGCAGACGTACGCGCCATGGTGGAGCTAGCCCGACTCAGCCGCGAACGCTTGGCAGGCATCACTGAACGATACCGACTTGACTACGAACGCAGCGACGGCGTGTTGTTGCTGCTACGCAGTGGGCGTGAATTTGCAGCCACTCATCGGCATATGACGATGCTGACGGAGCTTGGCGTTGATGCGCAAGAACTCACGCCCGAACGCTGCCGCGAGATCGAACCCAGTTTGCGCGAGAAGGTTCGGTTGGCGGGTGGTCTTCTCTTGGCGGATGACGGTGTGGGCAACTGCCGTCAATTCGCCCAAATGCTGCGTGACATTGCCGCCGAAAAATACGGCGTTCTTTTCCGCTTCGGCACGGAGGTCCGTGCTTTGGATTGCACACAAGGTCGCCCCTTGGTGCATTTTGAGCAACGGGCCTTGCGCTCACCCGGGACTCAAGAACGTCCGCCCGAGTTGCGTATTGAGCCCTACGACGCTGTCGTGATCTGCGGTGGCGCAAGCGCCAAACCGGTGCTGCGCAGTGCCGGCCTAGATCTGCCCATCCTCCCGGTGTACGGCTACTCCGTCACCTTGCGCCTGCGCGCCGATGGCCATGCCCCACGATCGGCGATCGTTGATGCGCGGACAGGCATCGCCATCACCCGTATGGGGGATCGTGTCCGTGTGACCGGAGGATTTGAAATCTTCCAAGATCGCCAACCGCTGCAACAAAGTGGTGCGCTCATGCCGCTCTACAAAGCACTGCACCGCTGGTATCCCTACGCGGCCGATATGTCTCAACCCCAAATATGGAAGGGCGCTCGCCCCATGTTGCCGCACGGCCCACCGGTGGTCGGCCCCGCGCCATCCAGCGGAGTGTGGCTCAACGTCGGCCACGGCGCCCACGGCTGGTCGCTTGCTTGCGGTAGCGCTCGCCTGCTGGCTGATCAGATCGCAGGACGCGAGCCGAGCCTCAATCCCCAGCCATTCAGCGTGCGCCCATGGCTGAGATGAGCCGTGAATTGATTCTGGACACCAACGTTGCTTTGGCTTGGTTGCTGTTCGACGATCCAGAAATGCGCCCGATTCATCACGAGTTGCAAGCCCAGCGCTGGCATTGGTCTGCAACACCCACCATGCGCGAGGAATTCATGCACGTTTTGGGCTATCCAACGCTGAGCAAACACTTTGATGCAACACGCAACGCCGAAACCCTGATCACCGCTTGGGATCGCTGGGTGCGTCTCCTACCTTCTACCCCGGAAGACCCACCCCATCCACGCTTACGCTGCACCGACCCCGATGACCAGTGCTTCATTGATCTGGCCATCACGCGTCAAGCCACGCTCATCACGCGCGACAAGGCCTTGCTGGCCTTGGCCCGACGAGCCCACCGAGATCATCACACTCAAGTCATGCCCCCGGCTGCTTGGCCCAAAACATGCGCCGACGCGCTCGCATCATGAATCGTCATCATCCTCTTGGGCTTTGCCGGGTCTTGGGGCCACACAGTCAACGCACGACCCACTGGCCGCTCTACAACACAGCCGGTAATCGGGCCCTCGAATCGCTGGGGAGCGCCTCTTGGTCAGAAGAACCCTCCTTGATGCAACGCGCTGGCGTAGCCGTGGCTCGACTGGCACGCGCAGTCGCACCGCATGCTCAGCAGGTGTGGGTCCTTGCTGGACCCGGCAACAACGGCGGCGATGGCTTTGAAGCGGCGCGACAACTTCGACTGCATGCCGGACTGAACGTACACGTCAGTTGGCTGGGCACAGAAGATCCTCTCCCCCCCGATGCCCGAGCGGCCTTGCACCGTGCCCAAGCAAGTGGCGTCTCCATCGACAACCGCTGCACGCCCCCCAACGGTTTTTCGCAACGAGATCTAAGCATCGACGCTTTGTTGGGTCGCGGTCTGAATCGAACGCCTGACAGCATCCTCGCTCATGGCATCACCGCTTTGAATGCAGCACCAGCACCGATCTTGGCCGTGGACCTTCCCTCCGGCTTGAGGGCAGACTCCGGCACGCTCACCGAATCGGGTCTGGGTATTCAGGCCCACTGGACACTGGCCCTTTTAGGATTGGCTCCGGGCTTATTCACCGCTCATGGACGTGATTTGTGCGGCGAAATATGGTGGGACAGCTTGGGCATGGACGTCGAACAAATTGCACCCACTGCTTGGCTGGCCAGCACGGCTCAATTGCGTCAGCGCTGGCCCGTGCGACGCCATGCTCAACATAAAGGTAGTTTTGGCGATGTCTGGGTGGTGGGGGGCGCCGCCGGCATGTCGGGCGCAGCACGCTTGGCTGGTTTGGCCGCCCTGCAAGGTGGCGCAGGCCGGGTCCATCTCACCTCATTGGCTGA
>NZ_JH660677.1:0-19149 GCF_000262525.1 Leptothrix ochracea L12 | reverse complement strand
CCGCGACCGACGATGTCGAAGGATTGCAGCAGCGGCACACCGGCTTTGAGCATGGCAGCAAACTGGCGGGTGAACACCGCAATTTCGGCCGACTTGATCGAACTGCCGCCTGAGGATCGGCGCTTTTTGATCTTCGTGACCATGATCCCTTGGCGCCGCAAGCTGGCGCTGATCATGGCTTCGCCACCGCCAGACATCTCGCCGCGCACGATCCGACCCCCCCGGTCTTTACCCTCCCACTGGAAGATCAAATCCTTGGTTTTGGCTTTCTTTGCCGGGGTTGTTTTTGCCGCTGTCGCCATATGCCTTGAATCCCGTTATTGGTTGGTACAGCCGATCACTTCTTCAAGGGTGGTGGCACCCGACCGCACTTTGACCAATCCGGAGGTCCGCAGATCGCGCACGCCATCCAGAGCGGCTTGCTTGGCGATGTCCACCGCCGTGCCTTGGGTCAGGATGATGCGCTGGATGTCTTCGGAAATGGGCATCACCTGATAGATCCCCACCCGACCTCGGTAACCGTTGTTGCACGATGAGCAGCCGATGGCTTTGTAGGGCTTCCACGATCCGTCGAGTTCTTCGGCTTTGAATCCGGCGCGGATCAAGGCTTCTTTGGGGTAGTCGGCCGGAGCTTTGCAGTTTTCGCAAAGGCGTCGTGCCAGCCGCTGGGCGGTGATCAAGATGATGCTCGACGCGATGTTGAACGGGGCCACGCCCATGTTCTGCAGCCGAGTCAGCGTGGTCGGGGCATCGTTGGTGTGCAGGGTCGAGAGCACCATGTGGCCGGTTTGGGCCGCTTTGATGGCGATATCGGCGGTTTCCAAGTCCCGGATTTCGCCCACCATGATGATGTCGGGATCTTGGCGCAGGAAGGACTTCAGTGCTGCGGAGAAAGTCAGGCCGGCTTTGTCGTTGACGTTGACTTGGTTGATGCCAGGCAAGTTGATTTCGGCCGGATCTTCCACGGTCGAGATGTTGATGCCGGGCTGATTCAAGATGTTCAAGCAGGTGTATAGCGACACCGTTTTACCCGAGCCCGTCGGGCCCGTGACCAGCACCATGCCGTAAGGACGTTGGATACAGACCATCAGGCGGTCTTTTTCTTCCTTCTCGTAGCCCAACGCTTCGATCCCGAGCTTGGCGGAGGACGAATCAAGCACCCGGATCACGATCTTCTCGCCGAACAAAGTAGGCAAGGTGCTGACGCGGAAGTCGATCGACTTGGTGCCGAACTTCAACTTCATCCGACCATCTTGGGGCACGCGCTTTTCAGCGATGTCCATGCGCGAGATCACCTTGATGCGTGAGGCCAGCTTGTCCTTGATGGCTATCGGTGGCTGCACGATCTCGCGCAACTCGCCATCCACCCGGAAACGCACCCGGTAATGCAGTTCATAGGGCTCGAAGTGCAAATCAGAGGCGCGCAGATTGATGGCATCGACCAGCATTTTTTGCAGGAAGCGCACCACGGGGGTGTCGTCCGCCTCATTGGCTTCTTCTTCCGGCTTGGCATTCGGGTCTTGCTCTTCGACGTCAAAGTCGAAGTCACTGCCCACCATCGACTCCAGCGCCTCGCTGGTCGAGGTGCTCATCGTTCCGAGCAGTTTGGCCAGTTTGTCGTGCTCGACCAAGATCCACTCAGGGGTGAGCTGGGTAGCGAACTTGATGCGGTCGATCACATCTTGGGCGGTGGGGTCGGCGCCACCGATGAAGATGCGGTTGCCCCGTTTGCCCAAAGCAACGACTTGGCACTCGCTCAAAGTGCGCGTATCCACCAAGTTGGGTGGGATCTTGCGCATGTCGATCGCCGCCAGATCGACCAAGGGAATGGCCAATGTGGATGACAGCGCATGCGCCAAGTCGGATGCCGAAATGACGCCTGCCGTGATCACGGCGGAAACGAAGGTACGCCGCTGCTCACGCGCACTGCGCGTCAGTTCCTCGGCGGTCTTCTGATTCAATTTGCCCGCGTTGACCAGAACGCGCGCAATGCCAGCCAAATTGGCGGAGGAGGGGTCGAGGACGTTTTCAGCCACTGCAGCTCGATGGAATGAACGGGACGATGAAAGCAACGGATGATCCTTGATCCCGGCCGAGAAGTAAATCACGTTGCCAAGCAAGGACGCAATGTAAGGACGGTTTCTTCACCTGATCTTCAGTCGAGCACCTGAAATCTGGCTTATGTCCGGTTTTGCAACGCCTCGTAGCATCTTGTCGTTTGGTGGCAACGGGCTTTTTGCCTGGGTGACTTGAAAAGCTTGCAAGCGCCTCCAAGTTCTGAGCCGATGCCTTGGGCTTTCGCCCGGTCTTTTTGATCCCTTTCGACCATGACCAAACAAACGCTCTCCTTCCAAGCCGAAGTCAAGCAACTGCTGCATCTCGTCACGCACTCGCTTTACTCCAACAAGGAAATCTTCCTGCGCGAGCTGGTGTCCAACGCCTCCGATGCCTGCGACAAGCTGCGCTTTGAGGCGCTGAACAACAATGCTTTGTTCGAAGACGCGCCCAACCTTGCGGTGCGGGTCAGTTTCGACAAGCAAGCTCGGCGCCTCATCATCAGCGACAACGGTATTGGCTTATCCGCCCAAGAAGCCATTGATCACCTCGGCACCATCGCCAAGAGTGGGACCAAGGAGTTCATGGGCAAGCTCGAAGGTGCGCAGGCCAAGGATGCCAACCTGATCGGCCAGTTTGGCGTGGGTTTTTATTCGGGCTATATCGTGGCTGATCGCATCACTGTCGAGTCGCGTCGCGCTGGTTTATCTGCCGACCAAGGCGTGCGCTGGAGCAGCGAGGGTACGGGGGACTTTGAAGTCGAGACCATCAGCCGCGAAGCACGTGGTACCGATGTGATCTTGCATTTGCGTGACGATGAAGATGAGTTCCTCAGCACTTGGAAGCTGAAGTCCATCATCAGCAAGTACTCGGATCACCTCTCGTTGCCGGTGTTGATGCGCAAGGAGCATTGGGACGCCGAAAAGAGCGAAAACGTCATCACCGACGAATGGGAGTCGGTCAACAAGGCCGCTGCGATCTGGGCGCGTTCGAAGTCGGACATCACTGACGCTGAGTACAAGGCGTTTTACGAACAGCTCACCTACGACCAAAGCGCCCCTCTGGCCTACACGCATAACCGTGTGGAAGGCCGCAGCGAATACACCCAGCTGCTCTACATCCCGGCCAAGGCTGGCACGACGCCTTTGCGAAAACTGCAAAGCTCCGGCCGACTACCCCAAAGAAGCCTTGATCCGCGCCGGATTCAAAGCCGAAGAACTCGACGGATCGTGGAAGCCCTACAAAGCCATCGGCTGCTCATCGTGCAACAACGGTTACCGAGGTCGGGTGGGGATCTATCAGGTGATGCCCATTTCCGAAGACATCCAGCGCATCATCCTGACCCAAGGCACGGCGGTGGACATCGCCAAGCAAGCCGCTCTGGATGGCGTGCGCGATCTGCGGACCTCCGGATTGGTCAAAGTGCGGTCGGGTGCCACCACCCTTGAAGAAGTGATCGGCTGTACCAACCAATAACGGGATTCAAGGCATATGGCGACAGCGGCAAAAACAACCCCGGCAAAGAAAGCCAAAACCAAGGATTTGATCTTCCAGTGGGAGGGTAAAGACCGGGGGGGTCGGATCGTGCGCGGCGAGATGTCTGGCGGTGGCGAAGCCATGATCAGCGCCAGCTTGCGGCGCCAAGGGATCATGGTCACGAAGATCAAAAAGCGCCGATCCTCAGGCGGCAGTTCGATCAAGTCGGCCGAAATTGCGGTGTTCACCCGCCAGTTTGCTGCCATGCTCAAAGCCGGTGTGCCGCTGCTGCAATCCTTCGACATCGTCGGTCGCGGCAGCGCCAACCCACGCATGACCAAAATGTTGGCCGACATTCGTGCCGATATCGAAACCGGCTCCAGCCTCTCGGAAGCCTTTCGCAAGTACCCCCTGCTGTTCGATTCGCTCTATTGCAACCTGATCGAAGCGGGCGAAGCCGCCGGTATTCTTGAAGCGCTGCTCGACCGGCTGGCGATCTACCAAGAAAAACGCAAGAACTCAAATCCAAGATCAAATCCGCGCTGACCTACCCCATCGCTGTGCTGGTGGTGGCCTTTGTGGTGGTGGCGGTGATCATGATCAAGGTGGTGCCCTCTTTCAAAGAGGTGTTCACCAGCTTCGGCGCCGAACTCCCCGGCCCGACCTTGGTGGTCATGGCGATGTCCGAATTCTTCGTGTCGTACTGGTATCTGATCTTCGGCTCCATTGGCGGTGTGGGCTACTTCGCCTTCCAAAGCTGGCGCCGTTCACCCAAGATCCAGTTGCTGGTGGACCGCGCCATGCTAAAGCTGCCGATCTTCGGTGTCGTGGTTTACAAAGCCACCGTCGCGCGCTGGACCCGCACACTCTCCACCATGTTCTCAGCCGGCGTGCCCTTGGTTGAAGCCTTGGACTCGGTGGGGGGGGCCTCCGGTAACGGCGTTTTCACCATCGCTACCGAGCAAATACAGCGCGATGTCTCCAGTGGTGTTGCGTTGACCTCCGCCATGCAGACCAGCAACCTCTTCCCACCGATGGTGCTGCAAATGGCCGCCATCGGCGAAGAGTCTGGCTCGCTGGACCAAATGCTGTCCAAGGTGGCCGATTTCTACGAAAGCGAAGTCGATGAGGCCGTGAAGGGCCTGTCGAGCCTGATGGAGCCGATCATCATCGTGGTGTTGGGCTCCATCATCGGCGGCATCGTCGTGGCGATGTATCTGCCCATCTTCAAGATCGGTCAGGTGGTCTGATTTCATGGCCGAATTTCCTCTGTTTTGGCTCTTGCACCCGGCGTGCCTTGCGCTACTGGGCCTGATGATCGGCAGCTTCCTGAACGTGGTTATTCATCGGCTACCAATCATGCTTCAGCGCAGTTGGTGGGCCGATGTGCAGGCCCAATTGGCCGATACCGAGAGCTGTCAAACGATCTTCGGTGCCCAAGCACCCACCCGCCCAAGCAATTTAGCCGCTCAAGCACTCGACAAGGCCTTGCAAACCTTGTCACCGTTGGATCTGGCCGTCCCAGGTTCGCGATGCCCACGCTGCGGTCATGCTCTGGCGTGGTGGGAAAACATCCCGGTGATCAGTTGGTTGATCCTGCGCGGCCGATGCAAGAACTGTGCGGCCCCCATCTCGATGCGCTATCCCGGCGTAGAGATCGCCAACGCGGCCTTGTTTGCCGCGATGGGTGTACGTTTTGGCACCGAGCCGGTGACGCTGCTTTGGTGCTTGGTCGGCGCTGTGCTGCTGACGGCTGCGCTGATCGACTGGGACACCACCCTCTTGCCCAATGGTTTGACTCAACCGCTGCTTTGGCTCGGGCTGATCGCTGCGGCCATGGGGTGGACCTTGCCGCTCAGCACCGCTTTGTGGGGCGCTGTGGCGGGGTACTTGAGCCTATGGAGCGTGACTTGGTTGTTCAAGCTCGCCACCGGCAAGGTCGGCATGGGCGAAGGTGACTTCAAACTGCTGGCAGCACTGGGCGCATGGACCGGGGCGTCGATGATTCTGCCCATCGTGCTCGCGGCCTCGCTGGTCGGAGCCGTGGTCGGTTTGGGTATGAAAGCCACGGGGCAGTTGCGCGAAGGCGTGTACGTCCCCTTTGGCCCCTTTCTCGCAGGCGGCGGCTTGGTGGTGATTCTGGCCGGTCCGGCGCGGGTACTGGGCTGGATGGGATGGGCCTGAACTGCTCGCGCTGGGGGCTGACTGGCGGTATCGCCAGCGGCAAGAGTTCGGTCGCGACGGCTTTGCAGCGCCGAGGGGCCCTGATCGTTGATACCGATCGCATCGCTCACACCCTGACGGCACCCGGCGGGGCCGCGATTCCAGCTTTGGCGGCGACGTTTGGTTCTCACACCATCACGGCCGAAGGCGCGCTTGATCGCCAGCACATGCGCACGCTTGTTTTTGCTGATTCGTCACAACGACAACGCCTCGAACACATCCTGCACCCGTTGATCGAACTTGAGGCTGAACGTCAAGCAACCCTTGCACACGCCAATCAGCCGGTGGTCTTTGATGTGCCTTTGCTGGTCGAGACTGGGCGCTGGCGAGCCCGCGTGAAGCGCATCTTGGTGGTCGATTGCCCGCAGGAACTTCAACGCGCGCGCATCCGCCAGCGCAACGGCTGGGACGAAGCCACCATCGACCGCATTTTGGCCCATCAAGCCACCCGCCAACAACGCCGAGCCTGCGCCGATGCCGTGATCGTCAACGATGGCGACAACATGAGCGCCTTAGATGCCAGTGTTGGCACACTTTGGGACGTTTGGTGCAACTCGGTGAACCCTGCCAACGTCTTGCTATGAAACAATTCGGCCCTTGAGCCGGAGGCCCTTGCCTTGATCCTTTACGAATACCCTTTCAACGAAAGCACCCGCACCATGCTGCGGCTCGAACACTTGTTCGAGCGCCTTGACGTGCTGGTTGCCCGCGATGCCCCGGTCGATCACCATTTCGCCTTGGCCACCCTGTTCGAGATCATGGATGTCTCGTCAAGGGTGGACCTCAAGAACGACCTTTTGGGTGATCTGGAGCGTCAACGCGCCACGCTGATCAGCTATCGCGGTAACCCCGCCATCTCGGAAAACGCCCTCGAACAAGCCATTACTCTGGTTGAATCCGCCAGCCAAGCGCTGCGCGGCACGGTCGGCAAAGCCGGCCACGCGCTCACTGCCAATGAATGGCTGATGAGTATTCGCAGCCGCATCAACATCCCCGGCGGCACCTGCGAATTCGATCTACCGGCTTACTACGCTTGGCAACAGGAAAGTCCAGCCAAGCGCCGCAGCGATCTGGAAGGCTGGATCAGTGTGCTGCGCCCGCTGTCGGATGGCTTGGATGTCAGCCTCGGTTTACTGCGCGATGCGGGCAGTGCCCAAAACGTCATGGCACGCAACGGCCAGTTCCAGCACAACCTGAGCGCTGGACGCAGCTATCAGTTGCTGCGGCTGCGCATCGACCCCAGCCTGAAACTCGTGCCCGAGATCAGCGGCCACCGGCTGATGGTGTCGATCCGGCTGATGCGCGCGGACGCCGAAGGTCGCCTGCGGGCCGTGCCCGAAGACGCACCGCTCGAAATCACGCTCTGCGCCTGAGCCTTCACCCACAACACAACCCAACCTACCCACGCTCCTCGGCGAGCCACTCCAGCACCGGCCACGTGCCGGGCAGGACGGGCTCGACCGTGACCGGCAAGCTCTGCCACGCCATGGTCTGGCCTTCACGCATCTCGAAAGCGCCGGTCCAGTCGTCGATCTTGCAAAAATGCAGCCGCACCCGGGCGTGGCTGTAGTCCATCAGCTGCACCTTCCACGGATGCACCTTGCCCACGGTGATGCCGATTTCTTCGTGCAGCTCGCGCCGCAAGGCTTGCTCGACGGTTTCACCGGGCTCGAACTTGCCACCGGGGAACTCCCAGTAGCCGGCCCAAACCTTGCCGGGCGGGCGGGTGGTGAGCAGAAAGCGCACCTCTTGGCCCTCGGCGTCACGCTCAATCAACACGCCCACCGCCACATCGACCGGCACCCGGCCTTCGCGGGCCTCGTCCTCGGTGACCCGCCGGGCCTCGGAAGGCCTCACCGTTGATTCACTCGGCACGTTGCTCATGACGCCCCGCGTAATCCTTGGCGAACTGAAACGCCACTCGGCCCGAACGCGAACCGCGCTCCAAGGCCCAAATCAGGGCTTGCTGCCGCGCCGCGCTGATCGCCGTCTCGCTGATCTCGAAAGAACGCAGCCACTGCGCCACGATGCTGAGGTACTCGTTTTGCGAGAACGGATAGAAACTGACCCACAGACCAAAACGCTCTGAAAGGGAAATCTTTTCCTCGATCGCCTCGCCGGGATGCAACTCGCCGTTCTCGTCGTGCTTGGCCGAGAGGTTGTCTTTCATGTGCTCGGGCAGCAGGTGACGGCGGTTCGAGGTCGCGCAAACCAGCACGTTGTCACTGGCTTGGGCGATGGAGCCGTCCAAGATCGATTTGAGCGCCTTGTAGCCCGACTCACCGTCGTCAAAACTGAGGTCATCGGCAAAAAGGATGAAACGCTGCGGCAAGCCGGCAATCTGATCCACGATGTCGGGCAGATCGACCAGATCGGCCTTGTCCACCTCGATCAAGCGCAACCCTTCGGGGGCCCATTCGTTCAAGCACGCCTTGATGAGCGAGCTCTTGCCCGTGCCCCGTGCGCCGGTCAGCAGCACGTTGTTGGCCGGCAAACCTTGCACAAACTGGTGCAAATTGCGTCTCAGGCGTTCCTTTTGCGGCTCGACTTCTTGCAGATCAGCCAGTCGGATCGGTGCCAGATGCCGCACAGGCTCCAACGAGCCGACAACACCGCGCTTGCGCCAGCGACAGGCCACCACGGTGGACCAATCGGGGACCGGTGCGGCGGCCGGTAGCGTGGCCTCAAAACGCGCCAGCACCGTCTCAGCACGAGCGATCAGAGCCAACAAAGCGGGCGATAAGGTTGACGATGAATTCAAAGCACCATCCATGACAAGACCAAATCCAAATGTTCAGTCGGGCTGCGTTTGAAACCCGAGCGGGCAAAACGCTGTAAACGCCCCATGGCAAAACCAGCCATCATCGAGGCACGAGCGCTCACCCCCACCGGCGGCGGTGCGCTGTCTTGCTCGTCCTGCACACCCCGCAGGCATTGCCGCAACTGCGCTTCCACCCGATCAAAAAACTGATTCATACGCACTTGCAGCCGCTCGTGCTCAAACACCAAAGCGTCGCCTGCCATGACGCGCGTCATGCCGGGGTTTTTCTCCGCAAATTGCAACAGCAAGGCCACCACCCGCGCGGCCTGTGCGGGCTGAGTGCCCTCGCGTTCCAACACTTGGTTGATGAGCGTGAAGACGCTGTTTTCGATGAACTCAATCAGTCCCTCGAACATCTGCGCTTTGCTGGAGAAATGGCGATACAAGGCCGCTTCGCTGACCCCCAAGCGGGCGGCCAACGCTGCTGTGGTGATGCGTTGTTCAGCACCGGGTTGTTCCAGCATCGCTGCCAAGGTCTGGAGGATTTGCTCGCGCCGCTCACCGGGTTTAAGTCGTTTACGCACCGGCACAGCGCCAGCGCGTTCGGGGTCTGCCGCAATGACATCTTCAGGGGTGAGTTCAGACATCAGATGAGGGCCAACAATCGTTGAAAAGTGCGGATTTTGTCACACACATAGGCCGGCTTTCGCCGCATTCGTGCGCTTATCTGGGGGGATGTGGTTTTGGCTTGGGTCAACCAGCGCTGCATCCACACCGTGCGCATGCCTACCCGCCGCGCGGCTTTTTGGTGCACCAAGGTGTCTTCCACCAAGACACACTGTCCAGCCTTCACCCCCAAGCGGGCCACCAGAGCCCGCAACATGCGAGCGTCGGGCTTGGGCCGCAGGTGACCAAACATACGCATCTGTTCGATGCTGATCACCGCTTCAAACTGATGCCTCAACCCCAAGAACCGCAGCACCCGCTCAGCGTAGTGGGCGGGTGCATTGGTGACGATGAACTTGCGGCCTGGCAAACGCCGCAGAGCAGCCACGTCGTGCGGGTGGCTGTGCAAGCGTCGCTCCAACCCCGGAAGTCGATGGGTCTCTTCAAGAAAAGAATGCGCCGGCACCCCGTGATGCCGCATCAAGCCCAACAACGTGGCTCCATAACGCTGCCAGTAATGGGTTCGTAGATGCTGGGCTTGGACTTCATCCACCCCCAGTTCGCGGACGATGAAATCCGTCATCGCTCGATTGATCCCACCAAACGCCGCATGTGAAGCGTTATGCAGGGTGTCATCAAGGTCAAAGAGCCAAACAAGAGAGCGATTCGGCATGGTGGAGCATGGTGTGATCGTCAGATAATGCGCCACGCTCAAATGTGGCCTAAGTGGCCTAAGCCCCAGAGATTCAAGACCAAACAAAAACTGCCGAGGAATATTCGTGATGTCCATGACGGGTGGTGACCCATCCTCGCTCTTGCGATTCCCGCCAGATCATGGGGATCATGATCATGCCGCCTTGGTCTTGGCCTCGGTACGTACTCGGGCTCACCTTCGAGGCATGCTGCTGGAAGTCTCCATCGAGCAGTCCTTTCGCAACACCTCGGCGCAAACCCTGCGCATCAGCCCGTCGTTTTTACTGCCTGATCATGCCGTGCTGCTTGGGCTGGATGCGATCTTGGCCAACCGGCAACACTTGCGCGCGCAAATTGCCGACAAGCACACCGCCAGCTTTCAACAAATCGCCTACACCCCCGTGGGCAGCCCCAACGACGATGACCCCATCGACGTGTTGCTCGAGAGCAATTTGGATGGCAGCTACACCCTGCATCTGGGCGAGTTGGCACCCGGTGAGATGTGTCTCATCACCGTGCGCTACGGCCAGACCCCGCGCTACGAGCACGGTGCGCTGTATCTGACCATCCCCGCCACGCTCGGCCCCCACCGTTTCAGCACCCCACGGGATGCCCCCCAAGGGGACGAAAATTTCGACTTGGCCATCGATATCTATGGCAATTGGGCCGAGGCCACCATCAGCTCGCCCACCCATCCATCGATGCAACTCAGCCAAGGCGACCAAGCCCCTGACGCCTCCCAGCGTATTCGGGTCAGCTTGTCGCGGCGCAACACGCTGGAGCGCGATTTCGCGCTGGTGATCAGCGACATCGCACAAGAAGCCATGAGCATGGCTTGGTACGAGCACGACCCGATCCAAACCGATCAGGTGGTGGCGATGCTGGCCTTCCAACCCGATCTGCCAGCGCGACAAGACCCGCTGGCGCTGAAGATTTTGGTGGACTGCTCCAGCGCCATGTCCCCAGAAAGCATCCGCACCGCCCGACGACTGCAACAAGGATTGATTGCCCTGCTCACCCCCGAGGACCGCTTCAGCCTGTCGCGCTTTGGGGCCACGGTGGAACACCATGCCGGGCCGCTTTGGCCCGCCAACGAGGCCTGCAAGCTGGCCGCCCGTCACTGGTCGCACGATCTCAGCCCACGCATGGGCCCCCCGGATCTGCAAGCCGCATTGCAGTCAACCTTTGAACAAACCATTCAGGGCTCACGCGCGGACATTTTGCTGATCACCCAAGCGCAGAACAGCGACCTCGCGGCGGCCTTGCTCACCGCCAAACAAGGGCCGCAGCGCATTTTTGTGATCTGCATCGGCCCGCCCGCCTCCACCCACGCCCAAACTTTGATCCGCCAAGTCGCGGAGGTCAGTGGGGGCATTTTTGATCAGGTGATCAGCGGCCAAACCCTCGAAGCCACGGAAGCAGCAGAAACCTCGATCGAGCGCTTGCTGCACCGTCTGCGCAGCGAACAACGCTTCGGTTTGACCTTGCAGTGGCCCGAAGGCATCACGCCGAAATGGCAGTCCACCATGCCGCATTCGATCTTCGACGGCGACACCGTGCTGGTGCATGCCGTCTTGGATCAACGCCCTCAAGGCAAGGTACGCCTGCTGGGCTATGGCAGAACCCGCACCGATGAAGAGCGTCCCCTGTGGCAGCGCATGCTGACCGTGGTTCGGGGCTCCTTGGGGGCGATCCGGGAACAGGGGATGAACGGTTGGCGCGGTTTGCTCCACCCACGCCACCACCGCTGGCAAGAGACCTTGCACAGCATCGCCACCCTTTCTGCCACCTTCAGCAGCGCCGAGCACCCCGGCCCCCCACCGGTGCGCCCGGCAGCCACTGAATTAGCCCGCATGGTGGCGGCAGCGCGCTATCAAGAACAGCAGCAGCCTGCGTTGGCGGTGCAATACCAACTGACCACGCGATCGACCTACCTGATCTTGGTGCACCCCCACGAGGACGCTCACCAAGCCCTGAACCGCCCGCCCACCTTCAAACTACGCCAACAACGCATGGCCCCGCTGCCACCCAAGCTCAACCAGCCCACGGTCGCGCAAGCCACGCCACAGCGCCAAGAACCGATCTTCGCCGCCCAAGCCACGGTGGCCGAGACCCGCCTCCCGATCCGCCCCTTGAGCCCGTGGGAGTTCAGCCGAGTGTTCGAACAGCGCCAGCCCAACGACTGGCCCACCACCCTCCAAGGCCTGCGCGACATGGGCTTGGGCAAAGGCGTGATCACTTGGTTGGTCTGCCATCTCTCCGAAGGCCCCGCAGGCGACATCGACGTGGCCGCCGGCATCCACGCCTTCCTCACCTTCTTCGCCCACCCCCTCACCCGCCAAGCCCTCCACCAAGGCCACGCCATCCCGGCGACCCACCCCTTACGCCAACACCCCGACCCCCGCCTCGCCCGCATGAGCCACGACTTCTCCGGCATGACGGGAGAAAACTGGCCGGCGCTTTGAGTGCGCTGGTGATATGAGCGGCTGACCAAGAACACGATTGCGTATCGTCCGTCAGCACACCTACAATACACATCATATTAACTTTATGTACACATCATGCGCACAAACATCGTGATTGACGACAAGCTCATGGCCGATGCCATGCGATTGACGGGCTTGAAGACCAAGAAGGAAGCCGTTGAACTTGGCCTTCGCACGCTCTTGCGCCTTCGCCAGCAAGAAGAAATCCGGCAATTCCGAGGCAAGCTCGACTGGCAAGGTGACCTTGCCGCGATGAGGACGGACAAGTGATTTTTGTTGATTCAAGCGTCTGGATCGACTACTTCCGTGGAACGGTGACCCCACAGACAGAACGCCTAGATGCACTGCTGGGCAATGAGCCTGTTTGCGTAGGTGATCTGGTCTTGGCTGAAGTACTTCAAGGATTCAACACGGACCGAGAATTCAACCAAGCCAGAAAGCTCTTGACCTCGCTTGAACTTATCGAGCTTGGCGGGCAAGAAATGGCGATTCAAGCAGCCCGCAACTTTCGAACGCTTCGCCAATTAGGCGTCACGGTTCGCAAAACCATTGATACCCTCATTGCAACGGCATGCATTGAGAAAGATCTGCCCCTGCTCTACAGCGACCGTGATTTCGACCCCTTCATCGAGCACCTTGGCCTGCGTTCAGCACTGATACCCGACTGATTGTCGGTGGGTTTCCCGTGCGTATAGATTGAGTCCGAAGAAGCTTCTTCCGGCTGACAGGAGAAAACTGGCCGGTGCTTTGAGTGCGTGACCAAGCACCCGCACACCTTGAACACCCATCATGCGAACAAACATTGCGATTGACGACAAGCTCATGGCTGATGTCCTGCGATTATTAACCAGGCAATTAGAAGCTTGAATTAGGCCGCATACCGAATAGATGCAGAAAGAAAATAACGCTTGATTCTCCCCGGCATCGAACAAAGCCGATCCATGAAACGCTCAGCCATGGCCTTCAACATCGTCTTGTCCCGTACCGCAGGGCGAAGCCGCAACTCCGTCTTGAGATCCCGGTTCAGCCATTCGTCCGGGTTGGCCTCTGGCGAATACGGGGGCAAATAGTGCAGCTCAATCCGGTCTTGGCGCTCCTCAACCCACTGCCTCACCTGCTTGGCATGATGAACCCGCAGGTTGTCCACGATCAGGAACACCTTGCTGTGCGCATCCTCGATCAACCCTTGCAAGAAATCGATGAACCGCTCGCTCTGGATCGCTCCGTCATGCATACGAAACCGCACCAGCCCTTGATTGGTGACGGCCGAGATCATCGTGATGCTGTCCCAACGGGCCCAGTGCAGCAACTCCGGCGTCTGCCCGCTCGGTGCGTAGCCTCGAATCCAGGCGGTGTCTTGCCGAATCGCCGTCTCATCGGCCCAGTAGATCGTGCCGCCCTGTGTCTTGGCCCGTCGAACGATGTCCGGGTACGTCTCGCTCGTCCACGCTGCCAGCGCGGTCTCGTCTTGTTCTCGCGCCCGCCGCGCTGGTCTCTGAGGTGTCATGCCCCAGCGCATCAGGTATTCACCCACGGTTCGGATCGGCATGTCGAGGTCGAACTTGGCACGGATGAGTTCTTGGACCGCCCGCCGGGTCCACAGCGCATACGCCAGCCCATGCGTATCGGGCCGGTCTTGAACAATCCACTGCCGCAGCAGCGCTTCATCGTCACCGCACAGCGTGCGGTGCTCTCCTTGCATGCGTCCCCGGTGGAGCGAAGCCACAGCCTCAGGCTTGAATCCCTCTGTCCCCAATTGGTAGCGTCGTGCCCAGACCATCATGGCCCCAAGGCTGACGCCAACGATCAAGGCGATGTCTTTCCACGTTCGCCCATCCAGCCGCAGGCGATGGGCTTGGGTGCGCAGCAGTTGCAGGTTTTCTTCGGAGAGGTGGCGGGCGTCGAGCTTGGTCATAATCAATGATAACGTATATTATTGCCTAGTTAATAACCGGCTTGAAAACCAAAAAGAAGCCGTCGAACTTGGCCTTCACCAGCAAGAAGAAATGCGACGGTTCAGAGGCAAACTTGACGGGCAAGGCGACCCTGATGCGATGAGGACAGACCAGTAATTCTCCGCAAGCCACCCGCAACTTTCGAATACTCAACTAACGGGACATCACGGTTATACAAGTTCATTCCTGGCAACCATCGCTATACTCTTGAAGTCAGACTCACGAATAATTCTAAGTTGGTGACCCTCAGCAACGAGTTGCTCAGCCTTTCGCTGCTTTGAGCTTTTCTCATGGCCAGCCAGCTTTTTGATATCTTGATCACCAACCACTAAAAGTGTGGTCTTTTTGTCACGCCGGAAGCAACTTGATATCCGATGCTAGCGGCCAAATCAGCCGCTTCGCTTCTCGGCAATTCGAGGGCACCTGTAAATACAAGAATCTCTCCGTAAAAATCACCTTCCGGATTTCCATCTCGCTGAATGGCTAGTCCAGAGGAAGAGCTCTTCGGATCAATAGGTTGATTTACTCGTCGAAGCCAATAATCAATGTCTTTTTGCGACTCGCGTAAGGCTGCAAGCAAGACAAAACCTGCGGCCTTTGCATCTTCTAGAGCATCGTGATGCTGAAAATCGTACCCAATCTTGCGGCAGACATTCGCGAGGCAGTAATCCCTCCACGCAAGATCTTTCCATGTACGTCGAACAACTCGCGCTGAATCGAGCCACGTTGTGGCTATCGGTCTCAAGTTGTATTTACCAAAAGCCCGGCCAAGAGCGATTCGATCGAAGTGTGTATGGCAGACGGCAACCTTACCATCAAGCGCTGAACGAAGGCGATCTGCAAGATCCAGAATATTGGGACATCCTTTAATAGTTTGAGGGCCGATTCCGTGGATAGATATATTTACCTCATCAAAATAATCTTCAGGATCTACCAGCGCTACCCACTCATTAACGATTTCACCATCAATAAATTCCGCAAGACCTATTTGACAAATAGATCCCATATCAGGATTCGCAGTCTCAACATCAATAGCAATAAATTGCATGACACCGCTCCTCTATTTAATAACTACGCCTCAGCATACTTCGAAAAATCACTTGTAAATGAGACCGCCACGCCTGTGGCAGCACAAGTCAAAGTGATATCCACGCTTCTATCAATATTCAAATCATCAGCCCGAAGCCCTTGCCACATCGCAAGGTAATGAAGCGAACCAAACTTCTGCTTCTTCTTTGTCGCCCTTTCGACACCACCCTTCCAAGGCAGAACGACAAGCTGCCCAGAAATCGCTTTTTCCGCAAGCAATGGGTCTTCGAGTCGTTTCTCACGCCCACGTTCCCAACATGCGATCAAGCCGCCATCTTCACCACTCCATCGCTCATCCCAACTGAGAACACTGCGAATGGGCTCTGATACTGATCGTTGTATTTTCATTTGAGGCCAGTTTCAACAAATCGTTTGCTGGATGCACAACCAATCGCGTTTGTGATCCTCCCTAGGGCGTGATCGTAAGTGATCACCCCCCCTGAAGGACCGCTTTTGATGGGTTGGAACAGGCCCTCAACGCGCCCGAATCATCGTCCCGAAGGCTTGGTCGGTGAGGATTTCGAGGAGGAGGACGTGGGGGACGCGGTCGTCGATGATGTGGACGGCGTTGACGCCGCATTTGGCGGCGTCGATGGCACCGGCGAGCTTGGGCAGCATGCCACCGCTGATGGTGCCGTCGGCCACCAACTCATCAATGCGGCGTGAGGTCAGATCGGTCAGCAGTTGGCCTTGCTTGTCGAGCACGCCGCTGATGTTGGTCAGCATCAAGAGCTTCTCGGCCTTCAAGACTTCAGCCAGCTTAGACGCCACCAAATCGGCGTTGATGTTGTAGCTCTCGTTGTGCTCGCCAAAGCCAATCGGGCTGATCACGGGGATGAAAGCGTCGTCTTGCAGCGCCTTGACCACGGCCGGATCGATGGAGTCGATCTCGCCGACTTGGCCCACGTCGTATTCCTTGGTGGGATCGTCCTTGTCGAGCAACTTCATCTTGCGGGCGCGTACCAAGCCACCGTCACGCCCGGTCAGGCCCACGGCCTTGCCGCCGGCGTGGTTGATCAGGCCGACGATGTCTTGCTGCACTTCGCCGGCCAAAACCCACTCGACCACGCCCATGGTTTCGGCGTCGGTCACGCGCATGCCCTGAATAAAGGTGCCCTTCTTGCCAATGCGCGCCAGCGCTTCGTCGATCTGCGGGCCGCCGCCGTGGACCACGATCGGGTTGATGCCAACCAATTTCAGCAACACCACGTCTTCGGCAAACGCCGCTTGCAACGCCGGGTCGGTCATGGCGTTGCCGCCGTACTTGATGACCATGGTCTTGCCGTGGAACTTGCGGATGTACGGCAAAGCCTGGGCGAGGATTTCGGCCTTGTCGCGAACGGCAATGTGCGACAGGTCAAGGGGCGTGTGGGACATGAACAACTCCGTGATTTGAATCGGCGAAACAGGCGGGGATTCTAGGCAAGAGCGCAATGCTGCGTAGAATCGCCCCCGTCATGTCACGCCGACCGATTCACCCCGCCTTCGCGTTTTTGCGTCTGCTGCGCTGCACCCTGTGGGTGCTGATCGCACTGCTGCCGCTGCGTGGCTGGGCGGTGGCCGGGATGGGCATCGAGTCGCTCAAAACGGTGGCGGCTCACACGCTGATGAATACGATGACGGCCGCTGACGACGAGGCTTTACCGCCCTGTCACCAGCATCACAACGACAACACGCAGGCCGAGACTCAGACCCACTGCGCGCACTGCACCTTGTGCCACGCCGCCAGCGCCCCGCCGCTGCCGATAACTTCAACCGCTGAAGAACCCCGCTCCAGCCATGTGATGTCGGCCCACGTGCCGACCGGCCACGCCCAACAAGGCTGGTCCGCTCTAGAACGCCCGCCGCGCGCCTAACCATTTCCCGTTGGCCCTGAGAAAAGTCGTGCGCTGCCCCGCTGGGCACCGCGCTGCATCGTCCAGGCTCTTCCACGTCGTTTTGACGGAAATGTTTCATGCTTACGCCGATCTCTCCCATCCTGCGCCGCGCTTTGGCGCTGACGTCGCTCGCCTGCACCGCCTTCATCACCCTTGGCACCGCCGTGAGTGCCCATGCCGAACCCGTCAAGGGCGAGGTGATCAAGGTCATGGCCAGCCAGCAAAAACTCACCCTGCGCCATGAGGCCATCCCCTCGCTCGACATGCCCCCCATGACGATGAACTACCGCGTTGCCAAGCCGGAGCTGCTCAGCAGCGTCAAGGCGGGCGACAAGGTGATCTTTGAAGCCGAAGACCGCCAAGGCAACTTCATCGTCACCCAGCTCAAGGTGCAGCCATGAACGTTCACCGGCCCAGATATCCCCTCAAAACGCTGCTCATCACCGCCTTGCTGAGTGCGTGGTGCATGGGTGTCCGGGCCGGTGACACGCCGCCGCTGACTGCGACCTCTGCATCCCAAGCGGCGTCGGCATCGACCTTGGGTGCGCAGGTGGACGAGCTGCTGCGCTTTGCCCGTGAGCGCAACCCGGAAGCCCTCAGCCTCCAGCAAGAAGCGCTCACGGCTTCCGCACGGGTCGAATCCGCCGGGGCCTTGCCCGACCCCCGACTGCGAACTGAACTGATGGACGTGACTCAAGGGGGACAACAAAGCCCCACCATCTCCCCCAGCCGGGTGGGCAGCACACGCTACACCTTGATGCAAGACGTGCCGTGGTTTGGCAAGCGCGACTTGCGGCGCGACATCGCGGAGCAAGACGCCAAAAGCGCCCACAGCCGGGCGCAGGGCACGTGGTCCGAGGTGGCGGCCAAGATCAAAACCACCTACGCGCAGCAGTACGTGCTTGCGAAAAACGAAAGCCTGACGCGCGAGATCCTGGCCCTCCTCGCCAGGCTGGAAAAGCTGGCGCAGACCCGCTATGCCAGCGGTTTGGCCGGCCAACAAGACGTGATCCGAGCGCAGGTGGAACAAAGCCTGATGCAAGGCGAGCTGATCGGCGTGGAAACCGAGCGGCATCACATGCACGCCCGCATGAACGCGCTGCTGGGCCGCCCGAGCAACGCGGCGCTGGCTGAGCCCCAAGGACTGCGGCCCTTGCCCAGCAACGAACAACTCGATCAGACCCGCTTGGAAGAGCGCATCCAAGCCCACAACCCGCAACTGCTGACGGAGGACGCCCGGCTCCAAGGGGCCGAGAAGAGCCGTGAGCTGGCCTACAAAAACCGCTACCCCGATGTCACCTTCGGCATCGTGCCCAACCAGGTGCAGAACTCGATCAAGCAGTGGGACTTGATGATCGAGCTGAACATCCCCTTGCAGCAAAGCAGCCGCCGCAGCCAAGAAAGCGAGGCCGAAGCGATGCTCACAGTGGCAAGAACGCGGCGGGAAGCCACGCGCAACCAAGTGTCGGCCGACTTGGCCGAGAACATCGCGGGGCTCGACGCCGCACGCCGCCTCGAAGCGCTGGCTGCGCAAAGCCTGCTGCCCCAAGCCGAGCTGAGTTTCAAGTCGGCCTTGGCGGGCTACGAAAACGGCAAAGGCGATTTCGCCAGCTTGCTCGACGCCCAGCGACAAATTCGCCAAGCACGCCAAAGCCAGATCAAAGCCCAAGCCGAAGCCCAAGCGCGGCTGGCCGATATCGAACGCATCCTCGGAGAAGATCTATGACAGCTCGCACCACAGCTCGCACCACCAAGATGGGGATGGGGATCGTGGCCGCTTTGCTGGCTGCCAGCGTGTACGGCGTCGGTTACTGGATGGGCCACCGGCAGGCCCCCGCCAACGCCGACCATGAAGCCGCCGCGCCAGC
>NZ_JH660676.1:3177-5759 GCF_000262525.1 Leptothrix ochracea L12 | reverse complement strand
ATGCTTGTTCTGGAGATTTTGGAGTCAGGGTTATGGCCACCAAAAACATTGCAATTGCCAAGGTTGCGATGATGATTGCGGCCGATGCAACGATTGCTTTAAGGATGCTTGAGCGCAGAATTTTTTTGATCATGATCAAATTGTGAAATCGTAATCGACAATCAACGGTGCGTGATCACTGAATTTTTCATTTGTATATACGTGACTTGTCAACGCACTTGTGCTGATACTTTTTGTGGCTATTTGATAATCGATGCGCCAGCCGACGTTATTTTTTCTGGCTTGACCTCTTTGGCTCCACCATGTGTATTGCTCTTGCATGGGGTATAAAGATCTGTAAATATCTATAAGGCCGAGCCCATCGAAAATATGATCCATCCAGGCACGTTCTTCTGGTAAGAACCCACTATTTTTTACATTGCCTTTCAGCCGTTACAACGGTATGCCATGCATTTCACGTTCTGACAATCTATTATGGATAACCCGCATTTGAAGCGGGCAAGGCAAAAGGAATCGAGCCGGGTTGAGCCCCCGCCCAAAGTTTGCGTAGCCGAGCCAATTCGTCGTCATAAATCGCATCAATGCGACTGACCTCGGCCCGGTGGTTCTGTACCAGCGTACGCTGCGCTTCAGAAGCCGATTGGTTGTATTCGAACCGCCCCGTCAACTTGGCTGGCAGTTCACGCCCTTTATAAAATTCAGCCTCATTCTGAAGCGTTTTACGTTCACGCTCCAACTCGGCCAAACGGGCTTCGCTCGATTTCAAGGCCTTGCGCATCGTATCGAGCGCCCCCTCGCGTGCTTTTTGATGCGCTCGTTCGTTCGGATATCGATTCAGCAAATTTCGATCATGCCGAATCGCATCCTTGCGAGCCGTCTCCAAGGCTTGGCGCCGGCGTTGAGCCTCATCGGCGATCGACTTCTCCTCAGCGGTCTGGGTGGGCCCCACCACTTGACGGACAGAACCATCGCTATTGAGTACCCGTTGTTCTCGGTCGGTGCACTCTGCAATAGGTCGGTCCGACGTTAGGCGGCGACCCTTGTTATCCGTACACGTAAAAATGCTGCCCTGGGCAACCGCCATGACGGGCAGTGTCCACACACAGACGAACCGCAAGATCGTCCGAAACATTTCAACGTGTAATGAACCTTTCACCCATGCACTCCATAACGTTGACGATAGGCCTCCACCAGAGGCAGGTAGGCGGCTAGAGCTGGGTCGCTCTGCTGAGCGAGATACTGCAGCAAATCAGTCAACGTTGCGATAGCGACGACCTGTAAACCCAGTTCTTGTTGCACAGATTGCACAGCTGATTGCGTAGATTCAACCCCTGCGACGCAAGCCGTTTCTTGGCGATCAAGTGCAATGGACACCGCACATGGCTGTGCGCCTGCGGTTTGAATCAAGGCGATCGATTCACGCACAGAGGTTCCGGCCGAGATCACATCATCAATAATCAGCACCCGCCCACGCATCGGAGCCCCGACCAAAGTACCGCCCTCGCCGTGGTCCTTGGCCTCCTTGCGGTTGTATGCGTAAGGAACATTCACGCCCAAACGTGCCAACTCAACAGCCACAGCGGAAGCAAGCGTAATGCCCTTATAGGCCGGCCCGAAGATCATGTCGAAGGCCACACCTGATGCCATCAAGCGGCGTGCATAAAATCCAGCCAGGCGCCCAAGCTTGGCTCCATCATCAAACAGCCCCGCATTGAAAAAATAGGGAGACATCCGCCCTGCCTTGGTCTTGAATTCACCAAAGCGCAAGACACCCGACTCAACAGCAAAAGTCACAAAATCTAGCGCCAAGCTATCGCGATGAGTTGGCAAATTATCGACAGTCATTTCAGGAAACCAGCAAGTGCGTTTGATCAGTTTAAACCTCAATGGCATTCGATCAGCCACCAGTAAAGGGCTAGCAGCATGGATCGAATCCATTCGACCCGATTGTATGGGTGTCCAAGAGATTAGAGCCCAACCAAGTGACATATCGAATCGATTTGACACCCTCGGGGGGATGAAAGGCTACTTTCACTGCGGGCAGAAAAACGGCTACGCAGGCGTTGGCATCTACTCCATTCACGAACCCAGCGAACTTTACACGGGGATGAATGATGCTGAATTTGACGCCGAAGGTCGCTGGTTAGAAGCACGCTTCGATACCCCATTTAGAAAGCTTTCGATTGTGAGCGCATACTTTCCAAGTGGGTCTTCCAGTGAAGATCGACAACAAGCCAAATTCCGTTTTCTGAATGTTATTTTGCCGATATTGACTCGCATGAAATCAGAACGAGAATTTATTCTCATGGGAGATCTTAATATTGCCCACAAGAATATTGATATCAAAAACTGGAAAGGCAATGTAAAAAATGTGGGTTCTTACCAGAAGAACGTGCCTGGATGGATCATATTTTCGATGGGCTCGGCCTTATAGATATTTACAGATCTTTATACCCCATGCAAGAGCAATACACATGGTGGAGCCAAAGAGGTCAAGCCAAGAAAAAATACGTCGGCTGGCGCATCGATTATCAAATAGCCACAAAAAGTATCAGCACAAGTGCGTTGACAAGTCACGTATA
>NZ_JH660676.1:0-3077 GCF_000262525.1 Leptothrix ochracea L12 | reverse complement strand
GGAGATTGAGCCTGTTGTCGGCGGAAAATCTCGCGTCTTCGGGCTTACTTTGGGGCAATCAACCTTGGGCGATGCCATCGATCAACTTGGAGATTCGTTACAAGTTGCGATTATCACCCCCTTGAACACAACGGCCGAGTCCCCTGAGAACGTCACCCTACCCAGGGCACTTGAGGCTTATATGGACCCCATGCGAACTCAATTTCTAAGTGGTCGCCTTATTATCAGCATTCAAGTTAGTCCAGAAGATTTGAGGACATGGCAAGAACGAAGTGTTCAGCATCAAAAATCGGACACAGGGGCTCATCTAGATACGCTCTCTCATGATGATTTGCATCATGCTCGTCGAGCAATGATCGCGGGACTGACCTATATACCAGGAGCAAAAATTGATGAATCAATCATTCAAGCTCGTTTTGGTAGCGACGGCTCCAGGCATCAAATCAACGCAGATTTAACTGAGTGGCAGTTCCCATCAAAAGGCCTAGCTATTTCACTGAATTCAAAAGGTCGTGATTTATTGCAGTATGTTGCGCCTAAGGACTTCGATGTGCGCCTAGGCGCTCAATCGCTGCCGCTCAAGCAGCCATCTCGATAAGGACTGTGCTGGTCACAGTTATTTCGGACACGGGGATAGGTTGAAGGCTTGCCGACTGCTGCTCGAAAGCATGGGGCGGCAAGTTACCCAGTTTGGAGTACAGGCGCACGTTGTTGTCAAAGCCTACGATGTGTAGTCCGCAACGTCTCGCATCGCCTGATGCGTGATTGGCATAGTCCCGCTGCCACACCCGCGCTCCATCTTCAAGTTCAAGAAGAATCGCTCCATGACGGCGTTGTCTCAGCAGTTGCCCTTGCGCGGCTCATGCTGCGCACCAAACCATGTTTGGCCAGGAGCCGCTTGGTGAGCTTGGCGGCGTACTGGCTGCCCCACGCTCAGTCCCTGCTCGCGAACCATCTGAATCACTTACAGCTTGCAAGTCCGCATCAAACACTCTTCTTTTCGAGTTCATCTCGTTCACCACCGTCTTTTTTCTACCTATCTCCGTGTCCGTAGAAATTAGACCAGCACAAACCACCTCCCACCACCCCCACACTACTCACCCCCAAAAGGTGGGTAGAAAAAAGGTTTTTCAGCGCATTTAATGGGGGTGTCAAGACACCCAACTTTGGGAGCAAGAAACATGGGCCAAGCATCTTCACGCCTCAGCTTTCCAACAGCAGCACTCAGAATGCGGGCAGCGACAACATCGGTTTGTGCCGGAACGAAGCATCTTCCAGGCAGCGACAGAGTGACCACGCAGCCGCAAGAGCATGCCTTAACCCTACTAGCTACAGAGATCGATGACGAATGGATCAGAGGTTTAGAAATCACAGAGCATGATCTACCGCAGGAATTTATCGACACCCTTTTTTGCTCAGAGTTCACAGAAACGCGGAGGTGATCCGCGCCACTCTCTAGGGAAAGTCTGCATAAATTCCCCCACGCCGTGCTTGGCATGAACGTGAAGCACTGAGACGATACGGAGCATGAAGCAACACAGCCTGGGCTTGGGACAGACGGCCAAGCGAACAAGACGGCGGGAGTTCCTGGACGAGATGGATCAGGTCGTGCCGTGGGCGGATCTGGTGGCGTTGATATCGCCGTACCTGCCGGAGGGCAAACGGGGCCGCCCGCCGTATTCTGCCGAGACGATGCTTCGCATCCACTTCATGCAGCAGTGGTTCGCCCTGAGTGATCCGGCGATGGAAGAAGCGCTGCACGACATGCCGGTGTTCCGGGAGTTTGCAGGACTGGAAGGCTGGGATGAGCGGCTGCCCGACGAGAGCACGATCCTGCGGTTTCGGCATGTACTGGAGCAGCACAAGCTGGCCGCGCAGATCCTGCACACCGTCAACGACCTGCTCAGCGCCAAGGGCGTGATGCTCAGGAGCGGCACGGTGGTGGATGCCACCTTGATCGCTGCACCGAGTTCGACCAAGAACAGCAGTGGCACGCGCGACCCGGAGATGAAGCAAAGCCGCAAGGGTCAGCAGTGGTACTTCGGCATGAAGTGCCATATCGGGGTGGATGCCGAGTCGGGGCTGGTGCACACCGTGCGAGGCACCAGCGGAGCCGTCAGCGATGTCATGGAGGCCAACAACTTGGTGCGTGAGAGTGACCGGGAGGTCTACGCGGACGCCGGATACCGGGGCGCGGGGAAGCGCCCAGAGGCCAAGCCGGATGTGAGCTGGCATATCGCGATGAGGCCGGGTCAGCGACGCGGACTCGACCCGACCAAGCCCATGGATGTCTTGACCGAGCAGCTTGAGAAGGTCAAGGCCGGTATCCGGGCGAGGGTGGAGCATCCGTTCCGGGTGATCAAACGCCAGTTCGGGCATGTGAAGGTGCGCTACCGGGGTCTGAGCAAGAACACGGCGCAGTTGCACACGCTGTTTGCGTTGGTCAATTTGTGGCTGGTGCGGAGAAAACTCATGGGAGCGGCGGCATGAGTGCGTCCGCCATTTGGCCAAGCGGCCTTGCTGGCGGCCCATCCAAGGCCGAAGGCTTGAAAACTGAGGCCAATCAGAAGCCGGCAGCATCACATTGCCATGGTTTTAGCTCGTCAGCACGCTGGTGCGTGAGTTATGCAGACCTTCCCTAGCTATTCCCACAAAGCCTAAAGCCCTCACGAGGAGGGCTTTAGGTGTTTCTTCTTAGAAGATGGGTGGATCGGTGGTGCATCTGACCACGGGAATCCGCACTATCATCGGCGCTGAGGTGTTTCACGGTCCTGTTCGGGATGGGAAGGGGTGGGACCACCTCGCTATGGTCGTCAGGCATAACTTGTAAACTGCACTGATTATATATCAGCACAGCACTCTGCAAAGACGAAAGTCGACGTATAGGGTGTGACGCCTGCCCGGTGCTGGAAGATTAAATGATGGGGTGCAAGCTCTTGACTGAAGTCCCAGTAAACGGCGGCCGTAACTATAACGGTCCTAAGGTAGCGAAATTCCTTGTCGGGTAAGTTCCGACCTGCACGAATGGCGTAATGATGGCCACACTGTCTCCTCCAGAGACTCAGCGAAGTTGAAAT
>NZ_JH660675.1:0-32638 GCF_000262525.1 Leptothrix ochracea L12 | reverse complement strand
GGGGCGGCTGCGCCACCTTTGACCATCATCAGACGACCACCCACACCGGCCACCACCAAAACAGCAGCGACGATCAAACCGAGACGCAACGTGCGATTCATCAGGAGTTTTCCAGACTTGAAAGAAGGGGCAGGGCAGTGGCTGTGCTGCTTCCTGCATGAAGGTGGATGGAAAGGCCGGCAAGCACCAAATCGACATGGGCTTGAACGAATCGATCCGGATCAAAAGGCAGCTGATGCTGGGCACCGCAGCATCCCAGCGAATGTTTATGGATGCAAAGCATCGCCAAAGGCAACGTGATCGAGCGCACCGTCATGCTGACATCCACCGGGCGGAACTCACCTTGGTCGATGCCTCGCTGCAACAAGTCAGCGACGATTTTTCACCCGGACCAACGACTTCTTGTTGATAGAAATCAGCCAGTTCCGGGATGTGATGGACCTCGGTCATGATCAGCTTGAAGACGCCTGAGGCAGGGCTGTTGAGAAGTCGCAACCAGCCTGGCGGCAAAAGTGTCCGCATGGCCTCAGTACAGGAGCCGTTGAACTGCTCAACTTCTAGGCCTCCAGCTGTGATCTCGGTGCCGATAAATTGTCGGATCACCGCCTTGAGAAGCTCTTCTTTGCTGGGGTAATAAAGGTACAAAGTGCCCTTGGACACACCCGCCCGATGGGCGACTTCCTCGGCACGCGTGGCGGCATAGCCTTTTTCGACAAAGAGTGACAGCGCTGCTTCCAAAAGCTCTTGCGGACGCTCGGCCTTGCGCCGCTGATGGGGCGCCACCATGGTGACAGGAGAAGAAGGGACAACTTGGAGGGTGATCACACCATGATTCTAAGTGACTAATTGGTCAGTAATCTTTCAAAGATGTTGCGGCATGATGCAAACTTTCTTCTTGGATCCAAGATCATGAACCTCTCAAAATCATCTTCTGGCCCCACCCGGCGCGACGTTTTACGTCTTTTTGGTGCAGGCGGTGGCATGGCAGTGGCGGGGGTTTTTACCTTCAGTGTGGCCGGTTGTGCTGGCGGACTTGATCGCCTCAAGGGCTACGAAATGAGCGTGGACAGCTTGCGTGAATCAATGTCCGGCTTCTTCCCGCTCAATCGACGGATGTTGGAATTCTTTGACGTAGGGCTGGGTTTGCCCAAGCTGGCGTTGCAACCGGCCAACAACCGCATCGGTACTGAATTGGATATGTCGGTCGGCACTGATGTTTTGTTTGCTCGAAAGACGCTCACCGGGAATTTTGGCATCAGTAGCGGCTTGCGCTATGAGCCGACCGATCACAGCCTGCGCTTGGCCTCTGTGCGATCCGACAAGCTCAGCCTAAGTGCCGTGCCTCAGGCTATCGCACCGCAAGTGCAACGTTTGGGAGGGTTGCTGGTCGAGCAAGTTTTGGAAGGGTTCACCGTCCACAAATTGCCCGACAAACTGGTTCAAGGGCTCGACACTTTGGGGGTTCAACTCGGTGCCATGAAGGTTTCTAACACCGGGGTAGGCTTCAATTTTGTGCCGAAAGCCTGACGCCTAAACGGCTCCCAAACCCATCAATCAAGATGACATCCTGCCCAAGACCTCTGGGTTCAGGATGTGCGTGGGCGTGCCATGGATGAAGTTCAGTACGTTCTCAAAGGCTGCGTCGAAGTAATGCTCGAAATTATCGAGTTCGACGTAGCCAATGTGAGGTGTGCAGACGGCATTTTCGAGGCGTAACAGCGGATGCCCTTGAAGGATCGGCTCGCTCTCAAACACATCCACAGCAGCCATACCGGGGTGGCCGCGATTGAGTGCGGCGACCAACGCACTGTCTTGCACCAACTCGGCGTGTGACGTGTTCACAAACAGGGCGGTAGGTTTCATCCGGGCAAAATCATCCAGCGTGATCAGACCTTGAGTGCTGGGTGTCAGCCGCAAATGCACGCTCAGGACGTCGCTGCTTTCGAAAAGCGCTTCGCGACTGTCGGCCACTGAAAAGCCATCATCAACAGCTTCTTGGCGCGAAGCTTCGCTGCCCCAGATTTGCACATCCATACCAAAAGCGCGGCCATATCCGGCGACAAGTCGTCCGATCCGGCCGTAACCCCAAATGCCCAAAGTTTTGCTTTTGAGCGTGGTACCCAAGCAGAAATTGGGTGGCATGGAGCCCGCTTTGAGTCCGGATTGCTGCCAAGCACCGTGCTTGAGATTGCCGATGTATTGCGGCAAACGACGCATCGAAGCCATGATCAGCGCCCACGTCAATTCAGCAGGAGCCACAGGCCCACCGAGGCTTTCGGCCACGGCAATACCTAACCGCGTGCATGCCTCTAAGTCGATATGCGAGCCCACGCGGCCGGTTTGAGCAATAAGCCGCAATTTGGGTAGCTTTTCAAGCAAAAGACGTGGAAAAGACGTTCGATCCCGCACGGCGACAATCACTTCGGCCTCTTTGAGGCGCACAGAAAGCTGCCCGATGCCTTTGACAGTATTGGTGTAAACCTTGGGATTGAAGGCTTCCAGACGCTTGGCACAGTGCAATTTGCGCACCGCGTCTTGGTAATCGTCCAGGATGATGATGTTCATGGCACTCAGAAGTTAGCCTCGATTGTGCCTGTGATTTCTGCTTTCTTAAGCATGGATGGTGCCCATAGATTGGGGGTGTTGTCGCATATTATTAATGCATGACGATGTATATTATGTCAAATTTATGCTGGGTTTCGGCGTAATTTACGCACTTTGAAGCGCACCGAACCGGCCCTTTCGATGCTTGATGAGCCTTGCGCGCGCTGACTGGCTTGAGCCTCGTGCAGTTGGCTCAGCAGTTGATGCAACTTGGCTTGTGTTGCTTGCTCGCGTTCTTCAAAACGTTGCTGCAACGCGACGGCTTCTTTTTGCTGGACGAGACGTTCTTGGGTCACACGCTCCACCTGCTGCTGGGCTTGCTGCATCTGTTGCTTATGCGCCTCACGGGTGCGCTCCAACTCAAGTTGCCAATGGCGTTCTTGCTCCAAGCTGCGCTGCGCCAGTTGTTGGCGCTCTTCGATCAAGGCTGCGCGCTCTTTCTCGCGCTGTTGCTGCAACACATTCAGTTGCGCATCCAAAGAGGCTGCGCGCTGAGCCGCTTCAGCCCTTTGGTGCTCAGCGCCATGCAGCGCGCGCTCCAAGCCTTCTTGGCGAGCCGCCATGCGCTGCGCCTTCAGTTCTAACTTGTCTTGCGCTTGCTTTAAATCCTCAGCTTGTTGAGTCAAAGCTGTGCGGACCTCGCTCAAGCTGGCTTCCACGGCGTGGCGTGCCGATGTCAACGATAACTGCCAAAACGTCGATGCGGCCAACGTAAAGGCCTCGTCCGGGTTGGTCGCATCCACCGTATCAAAACTTCCAGCCAAGCGCCCTGCCCCTGACTTGCCTTGTCCGTTGACCACCGCCGTATCGAGTCGCGCCCCCAAGCTGGCAAACCAGCCGTCCAAATGCGGACTCACGGTGTTGGGCGAGCCACGGCCCATTTTGAGGCGCACCCGCTCGATGGTCGGTCGCTCGCCAGCTTGGAGCAGTTCGTCGGCAGCCTGCCAGACATCGTTGGCGGTGATTCCTCGGCTCATGGCGATTCCTTGTTGTGCAAAACTAACTTTACTCACGATAATGAATGCTTATCGTGACTTAAATTCTATCGTGCAATTGTACACATAATAAATCATACGTACTACATATGAAATCAAACAAAACATCGGTATTGATCCCTTCACCAACCCTGGCCACCTTGGATCTCAGCTTGTTGATGACAGGTTCTGAGCAGGCTTTGCGCGCCTTGATGCGTGAAGGCGAATCACCGCACACCCGGCGCAGCTACCAATCGGCCTTGCGCTACTGGATGGCGTGGCATGCGCTGCGTTACTGCCAGCCCTTGGCGGTGCCGGTCGATGCGACGGTGGTGGTGCAGTTCGTGCTCGATCACGCCGGGCACCGCAGCAGCGATGGCAGCGTGCGGCGGGAGTTGCCGCCTGAACTGGGGGAAGCTCTCAAGCGCCAAGGTTTTGTCGGGGCGACAGCCATGCCCACGCTCAATACAGTCATGCACCGCGTGCGGGTGCTGTCGGCCCTGCACCGTGTGCAGGCTCTGCCCAACCCCTGCGCTCATGAAAGCGTCAAAGCACTGTTGCTGCGCACGCGCCGTGCTTTTGCCCGGCGTGGCGACACGGCCGAGCGCAAGCCGGCGCTCACGCGCGAGCCGCTCGAAGCGCTGCTGGCCACCTGTGATGACTCACTGCGTGGCTTGCGTGATCGCGCCTTGCTGCTGTTTGCTTGGTCAAGCGGCGGGCGGCGTCGCTCTGAAGTTTGCTCGGCCTGCGTCGAAGATCTGCAATGGCTCAGCCCGGAGGAATGTCTCTACGTGCTGCGCCACTCGAAGACCAACCCCGACGGTGCCGAGCGTCCAGAAAATCTCAAGCCCATTGCCGGTCGCGCGGCACAAGCGCTTAGCGCCTGGCTAGCAGCCAGCGGCATCCAGCAAGGCGCCATCTTCCGGCGCATTCGAAGGGGTGATGTGATTGCGGAGCCTTTGGCCGACGCCGCTGTACGCGACATCGTCAAGGCGCGCAGCCTGCAAGCCGGTTTGAGCGCTGAAGGCTATTCAGCGCACTCGCTGCGCAGCGGCTTCGTCACCGAGGCCGCCCGTCAGCAGATTCCCCTGGCCGAGACCATGGCTCTCACCGGCCATCGTTCAGTCGCTTCGGTGGTCGGTTACTTCCGGGCTGGCGAAGCTTTTAGCCGCGCCAGCCGCCTGCTTGATAAGGAAGACGATCAAGCAGGCCATCAAGCTTGAACGCGCATCGATAGGTCGAGCGCACGGACATGCTTGGTGAGGGAGCCGACCGAAATGCGATCCACACCACAAGCGGCGATCGGCCCAATGGTGTCAAGACTGGCACCGCCAGAATATTCAAGCACGGTGCGACCACCGCCCGCACGGTGCGCCCGTGTCAAGGCCACAGCGGTGCGGATCTGTTCGATGGAAAAATCGTCGATCAAGAGCAGATCGACGTCTTCTTCGAGCGCAATCCGAGCCTCATCCAGATCTTCAGCTTCCGTCATCAAGGGCACATGGGCTTGGAGGGCTCGGGCCGCTTGAATCGCTTGACGGATGCCGCCCGCAGCAGCGATGTGGTTTTCCTTGATCAAGATGCCGTCGTACAAGCCAATGCGGTGATTCACGCCGCCGCCGCACAGCACGGCGTATTTCTGGGCGTTGCGCAGACCGGGCAGAGTTTTCCGGGTATCGGCGATGCGGCAACCCGTGCTGGCCACCACTTCGACATAACGCCGCACCACCGTGGCGGTGCCAGAGAGCGTTTGCAGAAAGTTCATCGCTGTGCGCTCACCCGTCAAGATGGCCCGAGCCGGTCCTTCGAGGGTGCACAGCGTTTGATTGGCTTGAACAGCCGCCCCTTCACGCACTTGCCAATGGATACGCACATGCGGGTCGAGCGTCTTAAAGACCGCATCAAACCATGGCTGACCACAAAGCACAGCCTGTTCCCGGCTGATCAGTCGAGCCTGGGCCTGCTTGTCGGCCGGCACCAGCCGGGCAGTCACGTCGCCAGAACCGATGTCTTCGGCCAAAGCCAGATCGACGTTGTTTTGCAAGTCATGCGGAAGGGAGAAGGAAACCATGCTTTGAAGACGAGTTGAAACGAGATGCCGGGGCCTTATCATCCGAGCCCATTCAGGCCCATCTAGGCTGATTGTCGCCACAGTAGCATGACCCACAAGCCTTTTATTCACCGTCACTTCACGCCTGCAAACAGCATCTACGTCCTGCTGTTTGGGGTGCTGCTGGGATCAGGTCCAGCCCAAGCGTTCAGCAACGCTGATCTGCTGCGACTCAAGCCACCGCTCCAGCCGGAAGCGGCGTGGTCCGTAACCGAAGCTACGGTCAACCGCGAGACCTTGCCGCCTCCGGTACAGCAGCCAACCATCCACTCTGAAACAACAGTAAGTGCCAAAACAATCCACGTTGCAGGTTTTCGGGTGCACGGCAACACGCGTTTTCCTGAAAACGAACTGGTTGCTTTGCTTGATGACAGTGTTGGGCGTGACCTCAATTTCAACCAACTCCAAGCACTGGCAGCTCGACTGAGTGAGTTTTATCACCGTCAAGGGTATGACGCCGCTCAAGCCTATCTACCCATCCAACAGGTTCGCGGCGGCATCATCGAATTTGCCGTCAGCGAAGGCCAGGTTGGCAACATCAATGTGGTCACACCCCAACCGGAGGATGTCGCCACCCTGCGCTCATACCTTCATATGCAAACGGGTGATCCGCTGCGGCTTGACGTCCTAGAACAGCACCGGCTCACCTTGTCCGAATTACCCGGGGTACGCAGTCAAATCGTTTTGGCCCCTAGCCAAGAACCCGGCAGAACCGATCTGAGCCTGCATGCGCAGCGCGAACCCAGCCTTGTTGGTCGCGTGGAACTCAACAATGTGCCTCTGCTACCCGGTACATCTGGCCAAGCGGATGCCACGCTGAACTGGCGTCACGTCGGATCACTCGGGACCGGCTTGACCACAAGACTCACGGCCTTGGGACAGGGTAATTTTCGGAGTCAGGCCACCTTGACGCACCAGACGGAAGGGTGGCAAGCGGGCCTAGATCTGGCTTATCTCGAATACAGCCTCAGCCCGCATTCCTCACTCCTCAACTTAGATTTTCCGAACTCGGTTGAGCATGGGCACGCAGCGATGGTCGCTGCGGAGGTCTCAACAACGCTGATTCGACAACCGGGGCGATTTGGCAAGATCTCCGCTCGGCTGGAACATCGCAACTATCACAATCAACTCGAATTCATCGTGGATGATCGAGATATGGATAGCTTCACACTGGGTTGGAGTGAGCGGCGCCAGAGTCTGGGGCAGCAGCAAAATTTCGAAGGAACCGCCACTGCCGGTCGTGTAAGTGATATGGAATCGTTCATGCTTGTGACCTCCCGCTGGGCTTTGGCCACTCGCATGGATGCTCATTGGCAGGCCAACACCCGAGCAGATGCGCAATGGGCGGATAAGGCGCTACCACGATCGGAACAATTGCGACTCGGTGGTCCACAGGCTGTGCGAGCCTATGACAGCTCCGATGCCCGAGTGGACACCGGTTTGGTGGCTGGCGCTGAACTACGACGTACGGGGCAAATCATTGACGGGTTTATCTTTGGAGACGTCGGTTGGGGTGTTTTGAATCAAGCGCCTGGTTCTAGTTACACCGACCACTGGTTTAACCGAGAAAGTCTGGGCGTGGGTTTCGAGCTGCACCCTTTGCCAAAGACACAACTGATGGCCCAAGTGTCTTGGCAAACCATCGATACCCGACCACGCCTCTGGCTGAATCTGACACAAGCGTTCTGACGAACGCCACCACCAAGACCTACCCCGCATGATGAATCCATCGTTTCTCCTCCGCGCTCTGTTGCTCGGCCTATGGCTTGGTTTGGCAACAACGGCTACCCAAGCCCAGAATGACGCCCAGAGTCTCCAATGGGGCATCGATGGGCCTCAAATGCGGCAGGCGGTGAGCCTGCCAACCGTTCCAGCTGCTCGGGGACTCGATGATCTTCAGATCGTTGAGGCCAAGGAACTTCCAGCCGCTTCGGCACCCACCATCACGCCACCACCGGTTATCCCAGTCAGCGCACCCCTTGCCGCAACGCCACCAGTGGAGGTTCCACGATTGGCAGCTGAAGCGGTCAAGCAACCATCCCTTCCCAAGATTCAAGTTCGGACGCCCGAACCCGAGGTGGATCAGCCTCAACCAGCCTCGGCTCCAGTGATGGAACCACCCGCTTCCATTCCAACAACACCTCCATCCGTTGTGCCAGCGGCATCGGAGCCCTCCGGGCTGATGGACAAAATCAAAAACATCACGCCAACCACTGCGGCGACCGCAGCGGTGGTGACGATCGCAGTGGTGGGGGTAGGCATGGTGATGGCAGGCGTCACCACCGTCGGGAGCGTAGCGATCGCTGCCACAGGCACAGCGGCTGCGACAGCGGGGGCGGTGGGCGGCACCGCAGGATCGTTCCTGCAAATTCTGTTCTCACTGATTCAAAAATTCATCGCCAAGATCATCGCCAACCCGCTTCAGTGGCTGATCAAGGAGATCGTGAAGCGCAAGCTGATCAAGCACTTCAAGCTAGAACACATCCTGACCCCAGCCGGCCTGTGGCGAAACATGCGCGCGCGCTGGGCGATGCGCAAGGCCCAAAAAAGCGACTTGACTTAACCGATGGCTTCGTTCGATTTGGCGCGCTCGCGCAGCTGAAACTTTTGGATCTTGCCGGTCGAAGTTTTGGGGATCGCCTCGAAGCGTATCTCGCGCGGCACCTTGTAGCCCGCAAGCAGCGATTTGCAGTGCGCAATCAGCTCTTGGGCGGTGACACGGGCTCCGAGAGCCAGTTCAACATAGGCCAACGGCGTCTCACCCCACTTTGGATCAGGCTTGGCCACCACAGCGCAAGCCGTCACGGCGGGGTGACGATAAAGGGCATCTTCCACCTCAATGGACGAGATGTTCTCTCCCCCTGAAATGATGATGTCCTTGCTACGGTCCTTGATCTTGACGTAGCGATCTGGCTCGATCACCGCCAAGTCGCCGGTATGGAACCAGCCGCCCGCAAAGGAAGCTGCTGTTGCACCCGGGTTCTTCAAGTAGCCCTTCATGACGATGTTGCCCCGGAACATGATTTCACCCATGTGAGCACCATCCGCCCGAACCTCGGCCATCGACTCGGGATCCATCACCGTCATGCCTTCTTGAAGCGCATAACGCACCCCTTGACGACCATTGAGGCGTGCTTGCTCTGAAATGGATGCGCTCGCCCAACTGGGGCGCTGCACCGCCACCGCTGCCGGGCCGTAGACCTCGGTCAGCCCGTAGACATGGGTCAGATCAAAGCCGATGCGCGCCATGCCTTCGATCATCGCCGCCGGTGGTGCAGCACCCGCCACCAAACCACGCACCTTGCCAAGGCCCACGCGCAACTCAGCTGGCGCGTTGATCAACAAACTGTGAACGATGGGTGCGGCGCAGTAGTGATCCACCTGGTGATCGGCCATCGCCTCCAAAATGAGCTTGGCATCGACCTTGCGCAGGCACACATGGGTACCGCCCAGCATGGCGAGGGTCCACGGGAAGCACCAGCCATTGCAATGGAACATCGGCAGCGTCCACAGATAGACCGGGAAGTGCGGCATGGTCCACGTCGCCGCATTGCTCACCGCGTTCAGATAAGCGCCTCGGTGATGGGTCACCACCCCTTTGGGGTCGCCGGTGGTGCCGCTGGTGTAACTCACGGCAATGGCATCCCACTCGTCCACCGGACCTTCAAGTCGAACCAAGGGCGCGTATTCAGCCAACAGCTCTTCGTATTCATGCTGGCCCAAGCAGGCGTGCTCGCCGGCAAATTCGCTGTCGCAAACGTCGATGACGATCAGGTCACGGCCATGCACGCTTTTGAGCAAGGCCAAGGTCTTGTCCATCACCGGCGCAAATTCACTGTCGGTGATCAGCACTTGGGCTTCGCAGTGGTTCAACTGCCAAGCCAGCAAGGCGGCATCCAATCGGGTGTTGAGGGTATTGAGCACCGCGCCCAACGCTGGCACGGCGTAATGCGCCTCAATCATCTCGGGCGTGTTGGGCAGCATCACGCTCACGGTGCTGCCACGCTGAACACCCATGGCGCGCAGGGCCGCTGCCAGCCGCGCGCTGCGGTCCCGGGTTTGAGCCCAGCTGTAGCGCCGGGTGCCATGGATCACAGCCGGTAAGTCGCCAAAAACCTCAGCGCTGCGCTCGACAAAACTCACCGGCGACAGCGCCACAAAATTGGCGGCGGTTTTAGGTAGTTCGTGATCGTAAATCGATCTCATGAATGCATCACTCCTGTCGTACTTGGCCGCTAATACCATCGATACCACAAGCCCACAAAGCTTCAAGATCGGCAGCGTCAGAGACGCTTTCCGCGATCACTTGCAATTTCAAGCCCCGCAACAAGTGACAGGCACTACGCACCAAAACGGCTTGTGCTGAGTCGGTGGCCACCCCAGCGGTGAAATCTCTGGAGAGCTTGACGTAGTCCAAGCCACACTCTTGCAAGACCCCGATCGCTTGCAGTCGTTCGCCGGCATGTTCCAGTCCAACGCGCACTTTGTAAGCCCGCAAGACGCGGCACAACTCTGCAGTAACCATCGGATAGCTTGCCAAAGCGTCTTCATCCACCTCGACCCAAAGACTGGCTGCAGCCTTGGGTGCAAGCTTGATGCCTTGCACCAGACGCAAGACAAATTCCGGGCTGCGCAGAGACAACAAGGCAATGCTGATCGCCCGTGGTTGTCCATCGCGACTGATGTCTTGCAGTGCCAAAGTCAATGCCATCTCATCGAGGCGTGCCGTCAGACGTGTTCGCATTGCCATCGGCAACCAAATATTGGCAGTTGTGAATGGCCCCCCATCGACGAGTTGCAGACGTAAGCGTGCTTCTGCGTGCACGGTCTGACCGTTTTGATCCACCACCGGGAATTCTTCAAGCCGGGCGTGACTTGGATGCGTGAGCGCCCCAATCAATTGACGTCGCCATGCGGCCTCCCCACCAGCTTGGGATGTAGCTGATTGCCCGGACTCAATTTCAGCGGTTTTGCTACCACGCGCTTCCGCTTGGGCAAGGGCCAAATCAGCAGCAAGCATCAACTGCATCAGCCCCATCCCTGGCTGCATGGCTGCACCCGAAACAGTCACTGACGCTGCTGGAAATGCAGCAACCAATTGCCGAACGCGCTCCAACCAAGCATTTGCGAGGCCCCGCAAATCATCTGATGCCGCCACCAATAAACCAAAATCAGTCCCATTCAACCGACCCACATGGAGCACCGAGTCCAGATATCCAGCCAACGGATGACTGAGTGCGATGGCGATATCCCTGAGTAATGCATCGGTGCGTGCGCGCCCGACCAGCACATTCAAATCTGAAAGCTTGTTGAGTCGAATCAGAAGCAACCCGCCAACGGGATTACCGTCTTGCTGATCCAGCGTGGCACCGGCCTCAGCCAAAAAATGTTGCCGATGTGCGACCCCAGTCAATGGATCACAAGTGGTTGCTCGTCGAAGTGCCTCAATCTGGGTGCTCTGTTCCGCAAATAACGCCCGAATTTGCATCACCATCTGATTGACGGCTTCCACCACGCGTTTCAATTCCGGCGTTTTAGGAATGGGGATGGGTTTTGGAAGCGAGGCAAAACGATTCTCAACCAGTTTGTCAGCTTGCTTTGCCAGCAGATCCAAGGGTTGGCGAAGTCGTTGGACCGCACGATGACCAATCGTCACGCCGATGATGGCGATCACAAACATCCAACCGACAAGACGCAATGTTCCGGCCCAAAGATCAGCGTAAGCAAATCCTGTATGGCTGATGACCTCGATGGTTCCCAGTTGTTTCCAACCCGACATCACTTGGGCATGACCTACTGGAGAATCGATGGGGATCAATTCGGAAAACCAGACCGGTGCGCCAAAGTCTTTCAAATCCATGGATCGTTCAATGATCACCAAACCACCAGATGATCGAAGCAATATTGATTTGTAATGCCCAGTGTCAAATTGTGTCGATATCCCCCTCTCCAACATCGTTCGGTTACTGTCGCGCTGTGAAAGCGTCAACGCAAGGGACTCAGCTGTATCGTGATTCTTGATCGCCAGTTGACTCTCAAGATAACTTCTGGCAGATAAGACAGAAAAAACAAGGCATCCCAAACAGGCAAAAAGTATTACACCTATTACTAATGACCAAACTTGTTTAATCAAGGACATATAAAAATCTCCTGTGAGGACTATTCACACTCATGGATGAATATTAATCTATAAAACCTTGATTCTTTGCCTTAGAGACAACCCTGCGCCAAGGAGATAAGCTCGCCAAAGGATTACCGGCTTCATTTCCTTGGCTCCCCCACCATAGGCCTTCACCATTGAAACTAAAAATGGGCTCTAAATCCGGTCGATATGATGCCAATCGGACATCGTCAATCAAATTATCAAGAATGTACGGTTCTACATCTGGAAATTGATAGTAAGCAAGAACCATGTGTGCCTGCTGAAGTTCGTTGGGAGCAGCACTAAACATCACATAAATAAGACGTAGTCTCTCCTGAGGCACCCCTAGAGCCATCAAAGCATAGTATTTGGCAATCGCAAAATCTTCACAATCACCACGCTCCTTTGAAAAAACTCCATCGGACTGGCCCAATAATCTTCAACACCCCAAACATTTTTATCAAGGTCTTGAATCAGGCGGCCATTGATAAAAATATTGGTATTCGTAACTCGATCTGCTTCGCTCAGTCCAGCATTTGATTGCAACAGCGCCTGTATATCCACAGTGACTCGTGTCGCAGCGGGGCCATAGAGCGTGGCACTACGGCGCATCAAGTCTGGATTCCATGCGTGAACAACACCCGCCATCACAGCCAAGACCAACACGGCTACGCCCAATTGCTTGAAGTCAAATGACAGACCATCTGCTGCGATGCTTGACAAGCCCATAGTCACCTTTCGAAACTTCGTGACGGGCCCGGAATTGTTCGTTGGTAGCGTATTCATGGAGCGAAGTATCAACCAAGTCTTCCTACTTTTGATCATTCATGGTGACTTGGTTGAACCAAGAGATCAATCATGCGGGTGAAGACTCGAAGTTGTGGAATACTCTCCTCAGGGAAAATCAGCCTGACGCCCCAGTCGAATGTCACCGAGTTCACACCCTGAGTGCAAAGTTGACTCCATTGCAGAGTCTGAGGGTGTGGCCGTCATGAGGATGCAATGCCGATGAATAAAATCTCTACTCTTTTGCTCAGCGCGACAGCGTTGGCTTGCCAGTTAGTCTGCGCTCAGCAGACTGTGGCCCAGGGCGCTCCATCGCAGTCAATGGCCGCCGCGTCTGCGACTGCTGGCTGTGGTGGTGGTACCGCCCAAGATCCCGCAAGAGGTGGTGGCCCATTGAGGATCGCTGCCAGCTGCGCCATCGATACCAACCCCGATGTTGCTGCCAAATATCAAGCCTTCCAAGCCTCTCGCGAGGAGATTGACGTCGCTCGTGGTGGGTTAATGCCTCGTGTTGATCTGAACTCTGAAGCAGCCCGCAAATGGGACAAAGTCACCACACGCCAACCTGAAGCACAGTCCGTCGTTGTCACGGGCTTATCAGTCACTGCCACACAGTTGCTGTGGGATGGAATGGCGACGCAATCCCAAGTGGATCGGCTCAATCACACCAGCAAAACGCGCTATTACGAGTTCCTTGATGTCACCGAACAGGTGGCGCTTGAGGCCGTTCGTGCACATGCCGATGTCGCTCGTGCCTTAGCGTTGGTTCGACTGGCCGAAGAAAACCTCCAGCAACACCAAGCCTTTAATTCTCGCCAAGCCACGGGAACGCTCAGAGGTGCAGACAGCCAAGGTAATGCCAAGCAAACAGAAGCACGAAAAATTTTGGCCCAATCAAATCTGTTTACAGAGCGGTCCAATCTTCATGACGTGATGGAGCGTTATCGCCGCATTGTCGGGATGGTGCCGACAACATCCCTCACTTTGCAGGACTCGGAATCTGCTCGTGCGCTTCAAGACAG
Organism: Leptothrix ochracea L12; assembly: GCF_000262525.1. Taxonomy (NCBI): domain Bacteria; kingdom Pseudomonadati; phylum Pseudomonadota; class Betaproteobacteria; order Burkholderiales; family Sphaerotilaceae; genus Leptothrix; species Leptothrix ochracea. The sequence continues at coordinate 19,000 of NZ_JH660675.1, read as the reverse complement.
CACGAAGACCGTCAATGCTGGCGCGTTGATTGATCAAGCGATTCACAAAAGTGCTCAAGTTCGCGCCGCCATCGCCAATCTTCAATCTGCTCGGGCTCAGGCGCAAGAGGGCGAGTCAGCGTATCAACCCAAAGTTGAAGCGCGGGTTCGCAGTGGTGTTGGCCAAAACATGGATGGCATTGCTGACAAAACCAGCGAAACCAAGGCTGGCGTCGCCTTGAACTGGAATTTGTACAACGGCGGCTCCGATCAAGCAAAGATGCGCCAGCAAGCCAAGCTGATCGAACAAGCGGTCAGTCAGCGAGATCGCGCTTGTCGTGATGCACGCCAAGTCGCTGCTATTGCGGCCAATGATGTTGCCCAGTTAACGGAACAAGTTAGGTTCCATACCAGCAATGTAGAAGCCTCTGAACTGGCCCGAAAGGCGATTCTGGCTACTTATGACCAAGGTGCAGCTTCTGGTCAAGCCAAAACACGGGTCATTGATGTCTTGAATGCTGAGAACGAGGTTTATACGGCCAAGCGCGCGCGAACCAACGCTGAGCATGATCTTTTCATCGCCAAAGCGCGGGTACGTGCTGCCACTGGAGAGCTTCTCAACACGTTGGAACTGAAGCGGAGTAATTCCACTGACGCAGAGACAGCGCCTGATAATGGTGGCGCTGAAGAGGCCACTCAATGCCCAGTGATGACCGATCCACCCGTGTTGCCGGCAACGTTGCCGGGTGCTTCGGGTTTGTCGTCACCGCTGTCAACAAACATTGTTGGCGGCGGTTCGGTGAGCGATGAGTCCTTGTCGCAATCTCCAACCCTCAGAGGTGGTGCACCTGCCTCGTCTGCCGCGCAGACCGCTGCGGCTCAGTCTGTCAAAGAGCGTCTGTCGGCATGGGTCGGTGCGTGGCAAGCCAAAGATGTGAGTGGCTATGTTGCTTTCTACGATCAAAGCTTCAGTCCGGTGGGCGTGACACGCGAGAAGTGGCTGGACAATCGGTCACGGCTGTTGAGCAAGAACGGCCCGATTCAGATCAAGCTCACCAATGAAAAAGTACGTGTGATCAACGCTGAAACCGTCGAGATCACGTTCAATCAGTCGTATTCATCCAATAATTTCAGTGATACGACTCAGAAAACGTTGCTGTGGAAGCGCATCAAGGGTACGTGGGTTATCACGCAAGAAAAGTCCAAGCGTTGATGGCCCCATAGAAAAGGGGCCGTGTTTTCAACACGGCCCCTTTTCTTGGCCTACTGAGCTAGTTGCTCATCAGCCCATGTGCAGACCGCCGTTGCAGCTGAAGTCAGCGCCGGTGGTGAAGCCGGAGTCTTCGCTGGCCAGCCAAGCGCAGATGGAGCCGATTTCACCCGGCGTACCCAGACGCTTCACAGGGATCGTGGCAACGATCTTTTCCAGCACTTCCGGCTTGATGGCGCGGACCATGTCGGTGCCGATGTAGCCTGGGCTCACGGTGTTGACCGTCACGCCCTTGTTGGCCATTTCTTGGGCCAGAGCCATGGTGAAACCGTGCATACCGGCCTTGGCAGCCGAGTAGTTGGTTTGACCAGCTTGACCCTTTTCGCCGTTGACCGACGAGATCTGGATGATGCGGCCCCAGCCCTTTTCGACCATGTCAGCCACCACTTGCTTGGTGACGTTGAACATCGATGTCAGGTTGGTGCTGATCACAGCGTCCCAGTCGTCACGGGTCATCTTCAAGAACATGCGGTCCTTGGTGATGCCGGCGTTGTTGACCAGCACGTCGATCGGGCCGTGCTCGGCCTTGGCCTTGGCAAAGGCTTCGACGGTCGAATCCCAGTCGGCCACGTTACCGACCGAAGCGTAGAAGGTGAAACCTTCTGCCTTTTGCTCGGCCAGCCACTTGTCGAAGTCACGGGTCGGGCCGCAACCGGCGATGACCTTGAAACCTTCTTTGTGCAAGCGACGGCAGATGGCGGTTCCGATGCCACCCATACCACCGGTGACGTAAGCGATTTTTTGCGACATGTTTATCTCCTCAATGAATTTAATGATGAACTTGGATCAGCGTTCGATGGTCAGTGCCACGCCCATGCCGCCACCGATACACAGCGAGGCGATGCCCTTCTTGGCATCCCGACGCTGCATTTCATGCAGCAAGGTCACCAAAATACGGCAGCCAGAAGCGCCGATCGGATGGCCGATGGCGATGGCACCGCCATTGACGTTGATCTTGCTGGTGTCCCAGCCCATTTCTTGGTTGACGGCGCAGGCTTGAGCAGCGAAGGCTTCGTTGATTTCGAGCAAGTCGAGGTCAGCGGGCTTCCAGCCAGCACGAGCCAAGGCCTTTTGAGCGGCCGGCACAGGGCCCATGCCCATGTAAGCCGGATCCAGCCCAGCGCTGGCGTAAGAAGCGATCCGGCCCAGGGGCTTCAAGCCCAAGGCTTCGGCCTTCTTGGCGCTCATGACCACCACGCCAGCGGAGCCGTCGTTGAGGCCTGAAGCGTTGCCAGCGGTGACCGAGCCGGCCTTGTCGAAGGCGGGGCGCAGACCGGCCAGCACTTCGGCGGTGGTTTTGCGATTGACAAATTCGTCGGTGTCAAACACCACCGGATCGCCCTTGCGCTGCGGGATCGACACGCCAACGATTTCGTCTTTGAAGCGGCCAGCGTCTTGAGCGGCCACAGCTTTTTGCTGCGAAGCCAGCGCCAAAGCGTCTTGCATCTCGCGGGTGATGCCGTACTTCTTAGCGACGTTTTCAGCGGTGATGCCCATGTGGTACTGGTTGTACACGTCCCACAGGCCGTCCACGATCATCGAGTCGATCAGCTTGGCATCACCCATGCGGGTGCCGTCGCGCGAACCGAGCATCACGTGCGGGCTGGCGCTCATGTTTTCTTGGCCGCCAGCGATGACGATCTCGCTGTCGCCGTCACGGATGGCTTGAGCCGCCAACATCACAGCCTTCAAGCCCGAGCCGCAGACCTTGTTGATAGTCATGGCCGGCACGCCTTGCGAAAAGCCGGCCTTGATCACGGTTTGACGAGCCGGGTTTTGGCCCGAACCCGCTTGCAGCACTTGGCCGAAGATCACTTCGCCAATTTGTTCGCTGCTCAGCTGGCTGCGCTTGAGCAGCTCACGCAACACCACGGCGCCCAAATCAGGCGCGGCCACCTTGGCCAAGGAACCACCGAAACGACCCACGGCTGTGCGGGTGGCGGCAACGATCACGATATCTGTCATGGAAAGTCTCCTCTTGATGGGTCATCAAACTTTGTGTTTGACATACCGACCCGGCGCTGGTTCGATCGGCCGATATTGGGCCGTGCCGGGTGTCTTGGGTGCCGGCTCCAGAGGGCCGGCGTGCTTGGCAAGCCAGTCAGACCAATCGGTCCACCAGCTGCCGGGATGCTCGGTGGCGCTGTCCAGCCAGTCCTGCGCGTTGGCAGTGAGCTTGGGCGCCGTCCAGTAATTACGTTTTTTCTTGGCCGGCGGATTGATCACGCCGGCAATGTGACCCGAGGCCCCGAGCACAAAGCGCTTCGGACCCTTGAGCAGCTTGGTGCTCATGAACGCCGAGTCCCACGGCACGATGTGATCCTCGCGCGAGGCGTAGAGGTACACCGGGGCCTTGATGGCACCGAAATCGACCGCTTCGCCGCAGACCGTGGTTTTGCCCGGTTCCTTGAGATTGTTTTCAAGGTAGGTGTTGCGCAGGTACCAGCAGTACATCGGGCCGGGCAGATTGGTGCTGTCCGAGTTCCAGTAGAGCAAGTCGAACGGCGGCGGCGTTTCGCCCTTGAGGTAGTTGCCGACCACGTAGTTCCAGACCAGATCGTTCGGACGCAGGAAACTGAAGGTGGCACCCAACTCCTTGCCCTTGAGCATGCCGGGACCATTGGGCGCATCCGACCCCAGGGTGACTTCGCGCAGGCGCACGGCCGCTTCATCAATGAAGAGATCAAGGATGCCGGTGTTGCTGAAGTCAAGCAGTGTGGTCAGCAGGGTGATGCTGGCGGCGGGTTGTTCACCGCGCGCTGCCAAGACTGCCAAGGCCGTGGTCAGCAAGGTGCCGCCGACACAGAAGCCCAGCGTGTCGATGGTCTCGGTGCCGCCAATCTCTTGCACCACATGGATGGCCTTGATGACGGCTTGCTCGATGTAGTCGTCCCACGTCGTGTTGACCAAGCTGTCATCGGGATTGCGCCAGCTCAGCACGAACATCCGGTGACCTTGGGCCACGGTGTAGCGGATAAGCGAGTTGTCCGGCTGCAAGTCCATGATGTAGAACTTGTTGATGCACGGCGGCACAAACAACATCGGCTTGGCGTGGACCTGTTCGGTCAGAGGCTTGTACTCGATGAGCTGGAAGAGTTCGTTTTCGAACACCACCGTGCCTTCGGTGGTTGCCACATTGCGACCCACTTCGAACAGGCTTTCATCGGTCTGCGAGACGTGCCCTTGCTGGATGTCCTTGAGCAACTGCGCCACCCCGTGGGTGATGCTCTCGCCCTTGGTTTCCAGCGCCTTTTGTTGTGCTTCCGGGTTCAGCGCCAGAAAGTTCGACGGCGCGGCAGCATCGACCCACTGCTGCACAGCGAAGCGCATGCGCTGCCGGGTTTTTCATCGCCTTGGACGGCATCGGCCAAGTTCAACAAGGCGTTGGCATTGAGCAGATACGCGGAGGCCAAGAAGCTCGACGCCGGATTGCGCTGCCAAGCCTCGGCCGAAAAACGGCGATCTTTGACTTTGGGCGCTTCGGTCGGTGAGGTCAGTGTGGTGTTCCACAAATCCGTGACTTGACGCAGGTAATCCGTCTGAATGCGCCCCAAGGCATCGGGAGCCATGCTGAGGTGGGCAAAGCCTTGAAGCGACTTGCCCAAGCTTTCACCCAAGGACAAGACCGGGGTCACTCGATCAGCCGCGGTGGCCTGCGGCGTCGCAGCGGCCGTTGGCTCCATGGTCGGTTTAGCGGACGGCTTGGCCCGAGATGTTGTCTTGCGTGCAGTGCTCATGTCTCTCCTCCAGACACAGACCTCAACAGACGGCAGTGTCATGATTTCATGGATTCTTCAGGGCGATGATCGTGCACCTTGGAGCTTTCATGAATCTTGTTGTCCAGCCGTGAAAACCCTTCAAGACTTGATCCAGATCGCGGCAGCCATGCGTCCTGTCCGCCCTTGATCGCGGCGATGAGAAAAGTAGCGCCCGGATTGGAGCGCAGTACACCACGTGGCATGGCTGTCATTGCCATGCACCGAAGCGATGCCCAATGCGTGCAGGCGATCTCGCGCTAAGCCAGCCAGATCGGCAAACCACTTGTCGGGCGTCGATGCACGCACAAATCGCGCCTGCCCAGAGTCATGCCCCTTCAAGGCCTCATGGACCTCGGTCCCGACTTCAAAACATGTGGGGCCGATGCAAGGGCCCAGCCACGCCACGATGTGTTTGGGGGATGTTGCACTTTCACGACACAGGGCTTGCAAGGTGTTCTCGATGACGCCATGCGCCAAGCCGCGCCAACCGGCGTGGATGGCGGCGACGCCCTGCTTCACACCGCCCTCCGATGCGTCGAGCACCGCCAACAAAATGGGTAGGCAATCCGCCACTCCAACCACACAGGCCAAGCCCGGCTCGGTCGTGAGAGCGGCGTCGGCTTCGACGCCATGCAGACGGGCTTGACGACTTCTTGTCAGTACTTGCGCATGGATGCCATGAACTTGACGCATCCAAACCGGATCAACGCCCAAACCACCAGCCCAGCGCTTTCGATTGATCGCCACATCATCAGGGTCATCACCCACATGATCACCAAGGTTCAATTGGTCAAAGGGCGGTTGACTGACCCCGCCAAGACGAGTGCTGACACACGCGCCGATGCGCGCTGAAACCGGCCACACCGGGAACAAGGAAACAGGATCGTCAAGCATGTTGCCAAGGCGTGCAAAGAGCCAAGCATAGCCGGATTGAACGTTTACACTGCCGGCCATGCAGCCCATCCGCCGCATCAGGCATTGCCGCTGTTGCGGCTCCCCGGTCGAATACTGGACTCCTCCCGATGACAACCGTGAACGTGCGGTTTGTACAACGTGTGGCGAGATCCATTATGAAAATCCGCTCAACGTGGTCGGCACCATTCCGACCTGGGCGGATCGTGTTTTGCTGTGCCGTCGGGCCATCGAACCTCGTCGAGGTTTGTGGACCCTACCTGCCGGCTTTATGGAGCTTGGAGAAACCACCGCTGAAGGTGCGCTGCGTGAAACCCACGAAGAGGCCGGAGCACATATCGAGCTGCAAGGTTTGTTTGCATTGATGAACCTAGCGTCGGTCGGACAAGTGCATCTTTTTATCGTGCGCAGCTTCTCGACACGCGTTTCGATCCGGGCCCCGAGACCTTGGAAGTCGCGCTATATCGTGAGGCTGAAATTCCCTGGGATACCTTGGCGTTTCGGACCGTTCGCATGGCTCTGAAGCAGTATTTCAACGACTACCGACAAGGTCGATTCGATATCCATTGCATCGATATCGATATCGACAGCCGCTGGGCTCAAGCTCAAGAAGGCCCTTGCACTGACCTCATCGACCCATGACGGATACGACGACCCATCAAGCGCCCCCACTTCGGCCCCAAGCGGCACCGCCTAACCGCCTGCGCGAAGATCTGATTCATCCGGACCCCTTGCTCGACTGCTTGCTGGAGGTCTGTCGCCTGCACGGTGTGCATGCCTCACGCGCTTCGTTGTCCGCAGGCTTACCCATGAAAGATGGGCGACTGCCCTTGGCCATGGTGGAACGTGCTGCGGCACGGGTTGGCATGGTGGCCAAACTTCAGCGCCAAAACGATGCCATCTTTGAGGCGGCGGTGCTGCCCGTCATCATGTTGATGCACGGTGAAGAAGCGTGTGTGTTCTTGGGGTTCAACCCCGAGGGCGACGCGCAAGTCCTGTTGCCCGAGTCCGGTCAAGGCACGGTGCTGATGCCATGGGATGACCTGATGGCACGCTACACCGGTCTGACGCTGTTTGTGCGGCCGCAGTTAAACACGCAAGAGCACCGAACACATCGCCGCCCCCGCTTCCAAGGGCACTGGTTTTGGAGCGCCATTTTCAGCCAGCGCGGGGTCTATCAAGACATTTTGTGGGCTGCGCTGCTGATCAACCTGTTCGGACTGGCCTTCCCCATCTTCACCATGAACGTCTACGACCGTGTGGTGCCTAACCACGGCATTGAGACGCTCTGGGCCCTGTCGATCGGGTTATTCATCACGTTGGTGGCTGACTTGTACATGCGTAAGCTGCGCAGTCGTTTCATCGATGAAGCCAGTGCGCGCATCGATGTACGGCTCTCCGCCGTGCTGATGGAGCGCGTCTTGGGGATGCGCATGGCCGATCGGCCAGCCTCGGTGGGCTCGTTTGCCTCGAACCTGCGTGGCTTTGAGCAAGTACGCGACTTCATCGCCACATCCACCGTGACTGCGCTGGTCGATCTCCCCTTCGGCTTGCTCTTTTTACTGGTGTTGGCGTGGATCTCGCCTTGGCTGCTGCTGCCGGTGATCGTGGCCTTCGTGCTGATCGTGGGTTCAGGCTATATCTTGCAATTCCGCTTGCATGAACTCTCTCAAGGCACATATGCCGCCAGCGCGCAACGCAATGCGACCTTGGTCGAAGCCTTGGGCGGCATCGAAAGCATCAAAACTCAACGTGCTGAAGGGGTGATCCAAGCGCGCTGGGAACGCATCAACACCCATCTGGCCCTGATGACGGTGCGGATGCGCTCGCTCTCCAGTCAAGCCAATTACGGTACCCAGTGGTTGATGCAAATGGTGTCACTGGTGGTGATCATCATCGGGGTTTACTTGATCAGTAAACACGACTTGACCTTGGGGGCGCTGATTGCCGGTTCGACGTTGGCTTCACGCGCCCTCACCCCGGCCGGTCAGATCGTGAGCTTGCTGCTGCAATACCAAACCGCTCGCACGGCGCTCGAATCGCTCAATGAAATGATGGAACGCCCCACAGAACGCGAAACAGGTCAAACGTTCTTGCATCGCCAGCAATTGCGCGGCGAGATTGAATTTCGCGACGTGCATTTCAGCTACCCGAACCGGGATGACAGCGCCGTGAGCGGTGTCAGTTTTCGGATTCAACCGGGAGAGAAAGTCGCCTTGATCGGGCGCATCGGTTCGGGTAAATCGACCTTGCAAAAACTCATGCTGGGTCTCTATACCCCGCAGCAAGGTGCGGTGCTGATCGATGGCATCGACTTGCGACAACTGGATCCAGCTGATATCCGCGCCAACATCGGTTACGTGGCCCAAGATGTCACTCTGTTCCTCGGCAACCTGCGCGACAACATCACCTTTGGCATGCCTCACGCCGATGATCGGGCCATCCTTGCGGCGGCTGAGACGGCGGGGGTCAGCGACTGGGTGCATCAACATCCGCGTGGCTACGACATGCCCGTGGGCGAGCGCGGTGAGTTGCTCTCAGGGGGGCAACGCCAAGGTGTGGGCATCGCCCGTGCCGTGTTGCACAACGCACCCATGCTGTTGCTCGACGAACCGACCAGCGCGATGGATTTCTCCACTGAGGCCCAAGTGACCCAGCGCTTGAGCCAATTTGCCGAGGGCAAAACGGTGGTACTGGTGACGCATCGCACCTCCATGCTGTCCATGGTGAACCGACTCATCGTGGTCGATGGCGGGCGCATCTTGGCCGACGGTCCGCGTGACAAGGTGATTGAGGCGCTGCAAGCAGGCCGGATTGCGAGGTCGGCATGAATATGACTCTTCGAACTTTCTTTGCTCGGTGGCGTCCCCAAGGCGCCTTGAACCGGCTGCTTGGCCCGGCGCAAGATCCCTTGGCCGACACCACAGGCGTGCGCGGCTTTGAGCTCGAGGCGGAGGAACTGCTGTCACGCCAGCGGACAGCACGGGCGCAAAAGATTGTCCGTACATCGGTGGTGGTGGTGGTGGTCCTGATCGCTTGGGCCGCTTGGGCTTCGATCGATGAAGTCACTCGGGGGGACGGCAAGGTCATTCCTTCGCATCAGCTTCAGGTGGTTCAGTCGCTCGACGGGGGCGTGGTGTCAGAAATTCTGGTGCGCGAAGGCATGCAGGTTGAAGCAGGTCAACTGCTACTGCGCATCGATGAAACCCGTGCGACCTCGGGTGTGCGCGAAAGTGCCGCTCAAGTTTTTGCCTTGCATATCCGCGAACTGCGCCTAAAAGCTTTGGCTGAAGGGACCGCTTTTCAGCCCCCTGCACCGGCTGCCGGTAATGCGGAGGAAGCACAAATCATTGCTGAAGAGCGCAATCTCTATCAGTCACGCGTTCACGAATTGCAAGCCTTGCTTTCGATCAACCACCAGCAAGTGGCGCAGAAGGAGCAGGAACTGATCGAAGTGCGCTCAAGACGCAGCACCGCTCAAAGTTCACTGGCTTTGACGCAGAAAGAACTTCAAACCATGCGCCCTTTGTTGCGTAGCGGTTCGGTGTCCGAGCTCGACATCCTTCGTCTCGAACGCGAAGTGGTTCGTCAAAAGGGTGACTTTGAACAAAGCACAGCCACCAGCGCTCGTGTGCAGTCGGCCATTTCAGAGGCTCAAAGGAAGACCCAAGAAACTGAGTTGTCGTTTAGAAACGACGCTCGCAAAGAGCTTTCTGACGTGCTTGGCCGTTTGAATGCCCTGAACCAGGGGGCTGTAGCGTTGGCAGATAAGGTGGACAAAGCTCAAGTCAAGTCGCCGGTGCGCGGTCGTGTCCAACGGCTGCTCGCCAATACCGTCGGTGGCGTGGTGCAACCCGGCAAGGACTTGGTTGAAATCGTGCCGCTGGATGACGCCTTGGTCTTGGAGACCAAAGTTCAGCCCAAAGACATTGCTTTTATCCATCCAGGTCAGATCGCCACGGTCAAATTCTCGTCCTATGACTTTTCTATTTATGGTGGACTGCAAGCCAAAGTCGAGAACATCAGCCCGGATACACAAGTGGACGAGCGGGGCAACGCGTTCTACGTGATCCGTGTACGGACCGAGCACCCCAATTTGAGCGAAGGCATGCCCATCATTGCGGGCATGACCGCCGAAGTGGACATCCTGACGGGCAAGAAATCCGTGCTCGGTTATTTGCTCAAACCTGTCTTGAAAGCACATGCTTACGCATTGCGTGAACGTTGACATTGCAAGATTGAGAGCCCCCATCAATCCGGGTATCCTTGCGCCAAGGATGGAATCGTTGCGGGTAAAGCGCTGACTTTTGACCTGCGCTGCACACCAAAGAGAGGTACGAGATGACGACCAAACACATCAGACACACCACCGCTCGCCCCCACGTTCAGCCCAAGGGCGTGAATGCGGGTGCCATCAATCCAGAGTGGGCGCAGGTCTATCTCGATCAGAACTACGTTCCAGCTCGCTTGCCGGAAGGGCCGGTGCTGTTCATCGCCGGTTCAGCCATCATCCGCAAGGCCGATGGCACGGTCAGTTTGCTCAAGGTCGGCGAAGACGTTAGCAAAGGCGATGTCGTCATGACGTCCCCGGACGGGATCGTACAAATCCAAGGGACGTTGTTACCTGCAACTGGAGCCATCAGTCCGCCCTCCAACGTTTTGGGTGACGGTGGCGAGCTGAATTCAGCCTATGCGGGTTTGGCGGTCGATCGCATCAATGAGACGGTGAGCCCGCAGACTTTTAGCCATGCCATGGCTGTGCGGGCCCTGCCCTTGGCCACACCGATTGCACTCACACCGGGAGCCCTTAACCATGCCCCGATCTACAGTGACACAGGTAATCCCAATTTTGATCCGGCCACCGGCAACTACAACCTGAGCATTCCTGAAGACACCACCGTCAATGGGCGAGTGGTGGCCACGGATCCGGATGGTGATGCAGTCAGCTACTTTACCGGCTCCAACCCAGGGCACGGTGCGGTGAGCGTCAATCCAGACGGTACGTGGACTTACACGCCAGCCGCCAATTTCAACGGCACAGACAGCTTCACCGTGGTGGCCTCTGACGGTCGTGGTGGACAAAGCACTTCAACGATCACCATTGGCGTCACGCCGGTCAATGATCCACCCGACACACAGAACATCACTGCCAATGGCATTGAAGATCCGGCGGCGCCGGTGGCTGTGCAGTTCTCTGGAACCGATGTGGATAATGCCGTCATCGGCTTCCATGTCCTCACCCTCCCGCTAGCCACAGAAGGTGTGCTGTACAAAGATGTGGCCATGACTCAGCCCGTGGTGGCGGGTGACGTGCTCAGTGGCCCGGCGTACTTCATGCCCGTGCCCAATTGGAACGGCACCACGACGCTAAGTTACGCGGCCATTGATGCCGCCAATGCCGAAGATCCCACGCCAGCCACGGCCACCATCGTCATCAGTCCGGTGAACGATCCTCCGGTCGTGACCCTGCCGACCGTGCCATCCAACAATGGTCAAGTCACCACGCCAGAAGATACGCCTTACACCTTCAGTGGTTCGGGCAACACGATCTCGCTGAGTGACCCGGATAACAGCTCCGCGTCGGTCAGTCTGAATGTCGGCAATGGGGTGCTGAATGTCGGCACATTACCCACATTGACCGTCAGCAACAACGGCACGGCGACCGTCACCATCAGCGGCCCTATCGCAGATATCAATACGGTACTGAGTGGGTTGAAGTACAGCCCAGCACCCGACTGGAACGGCAGTGATCTACTGACCGTCACCAGCACGGACCCTTTGGGGGCTGTTGCATCGGGCACCAAGCCGATCACGGTCACACCGATGACGGACAGCAAGCCTGACTTCAGCGTGACCATTGAGGACACCCCGCTGGTCAATGTGAACCTGATCCAAAACGATGGATTCTCGACGACACCGCTCAGCAAGGTAGTGATCTGGACGTTGCAAGATACCAGTCCAACCCACTCGGCATCGCACTTCATTGACTACGGAACGGTCACGCAGGATCCAACCACCGGGGCGATTCTGTCGTACACCGGTGGTATCCCGGTCTACGATTCGGCGGACCACTATGCCGGTCAGATCATTTCCGTCAGCCGTGTCCCTCAGGGTCTCAATGAGGTGCTGACCTTCATTCCTGCACCAAACTACAACAATGCCGATCCCAATGGCAACCCGCTGATTGATCCAGCCACGGGGCATCCGATTTCATTGGTGGTGAACTATCAGGTCGCACCGGACTACGGCAGTGGCCAGATCACGGCTGGTGCTGAAACAAGCACGTGGTCGATCGTCGTGAAGATGGTCAACGACCCCCCGGTCTATCAGCAGACGCTGCTTTCGCCGAATTTCTCCGTGACACCGAACGCCACGGGTGGTCCGGCGGTCTACGAGTACAACCAGCAGGTCATGGAGGACAGTACGCCGATAGCGAACGTCTCCAACACCGGGCAAGTGCACGCCGTAGACGTCGAGGATGGCTCGCTGACATCTGGGTATCGATTGCTGCTGCCCGACGGCAGTCTCGCGTCCAGTGGCACAACCGCCCATGGTGCCATCGCTGTCAACAATGACGGAACGTGGCAATACACACCCAGTGCCAACTTCAACGGTCTCGATTCGTTCCAAGTGCAGGTCTCTGACAGCAATGGCGCAGCCGTGAACACGACGGTCAAGCTCGGGGTGACTTCTGTCAACGACACCCCCGTGTTCAATAACCTCACCTACACCGCAGCAACGCCTGAAGACACGCAAACCACCGGGGTGGTTCAGGCGACGGACGTCGATATCGCGCTTGGAGACCTGAGCCAATGGCTGGTTTACAGCTTGGGTTCGACCGCAGGCATGCAACTTGGTAGCGTGGTCGGCGTGACCCAAGACGGTCACTGGACGTATCAACCGGCACCCAATTTCTTTGGCACCGAAAGCTTCCAGATCATCGTCAATGACAACTCAGGTGCCGGCAATGCCACAGCGATCACCACGGTGACAGTCAACGTCTCGCCGGTCAATGATCCGCCCGTCTTCATCACGACGCCGACGGACCCGTTAACGCCTGGTTTTAATTCGGGCACGTTGAACTACAACTACAGCGTTCCGGGCAACACGGCCGTCATCACGGACAAGGTCAGCGCCTTCGATGTGGATGGTGATACGGTCACGTTCAGCCTTGTGATGGCCCCCAATGTGCCGGGGGCACTGACGCAGCCGGTGGTGACGGTCAATCCCGATGGCACGTGGTCGTATGCTCCTGCGGTCATGCCGGCCGGCAATCCAACGCCGTTCTATGTCGGTGGGGATTCCTTCGCGATCCGGGCCAATGATGGGCACGGTGGCACTGCGACGACGACGATCCAGCTTGATCTGACGAATCCTGCGGCGATCCCGACAGGTACTGCTCCCGCCACTGTTTTTGCCAATCCGGTCGGCCATGTTTCAGCACTGAGTCTTGGTGATCTGCTTGGGTCCGGTCAGGACAGTGCTTGGTCGCTGGACCACCTGCTCAACAACTTGGGGCCCTCCCCTGCAAACACGCCCCTTGCCACGACCAGTGCACCGATCAGCCCACCGACCAGTTCACCGACAGGAACCACGCATGCGACAGATGCGCTCTCCGCCATGAGCTTCGTCGGCCCGAGCGACCCCCTGAGCGTGGCCCTCCATACCTTGAACCAGAACCAGCAGCAAAACCACCATGGTGGCGGGGCCTAAAGCCTAGGCTGCCCCGCCTTGGCTGGTTTAACGCCGTCCTTGCAACTTGGCAAAGGCGGCGGCCATCGCGCTCCCCGGGTTCGCCGCCTGCGGAGCGCTTCTTTTTGCGCTGGGCGATGCCGATCGTGATGGCGATGAACGCTCATGAGCGACCTGTGCAGCACCACGCGGGGCTGCGGTGTCGAGCTTCATGGTGAGCGAGATGCGTTTGCGCGCCAGATCGACTTCCATCACCTTGACCTTGACGATGTCGCCGGTCTTGACCACTTCACGGGCGTCGTTGACGAACTTGTTCGACAGCTGACTGACATGCACCAAGCCGTCTTGGTGGACGCCCAAGTCGATAAAAGCGCCGAACTGCGCCACGTTGCTCACGGTGCCTTCCAGCACCATGCCGACGCTCAAATCCTTCAGGTCTTGCACACCGTCGGTCAAACGCGCCACCTTGAAATCAGGACGCGGGTCGCGGCCCGGCTTTTCGAGCTCGGCCAAGACGTCTTTGACGGTGATGGCCCCAAAGCGTTCATCGACAAACATCTCAGGGCGCAAAGTTTTGAGCACCTCGCCTCGCCCCAGTAACTCGGGCAAAGGCTTGCCCGCTTGGGTGAGTATCTTTTCAACCAGTGGGTAGGTTTCGGGGTGGACGCCCGAGTTATCGAGCGGGTTCTCGCCGCCGGGAATGCGCAAAAAGCCGGCCGATTGCTCAAAGGTTTTCGGTCCCAAACCGTTCACATCCAGCAGCTGCTTGCGATTGCGGAACGCGCCATGCGCATCACGCCAACGCACGATGTTGCCGGCAACGGTGCTTGAAAGACCCGAAACACGCGCCAACAAAGCACTCGACGCCGTATTCAGATCGACGCCGACCGCATTCACGCAGTCTTCGACCACCGCGTCCAAGCTGCGCGCCAAGCCGCTTTGATGCACGTCGTGCTGATACTGACCCACACCGATGCTCTTCGGATCAATCTTGACCAACTCAGCCAGCGGGTCTTGCAAACGCCGCGCGATCGAGACCGCACCGCGCAAGCTGACATCCAAATCAGGCAGCTCTTTCGAGGCAAATTCGCTCGCCGAGTAGACCGACGCGCCCGCCTCGCTGACCACGACTTTTTGAAGACCGACCGCTGACCCTTCGACAGGCTCAGGGCGAACGGGTGAAGACTTGAGGCGCTGGATCAGATCAGCAGCCAACTTGTCGGTTTCGCGGCTGGCGGTGCCGTTGCCGATGGCAATCAAGTTGACACCGTGGGTGGCACAGAGCTTGGCCAAGGTGTGCAGGGAGCCGTCCCAATCGCGTCGGGGCTCGTGCGGGTAGACCGTGGCGGTATCGAGCACCTTGCCGGTGTCACTCACCACTGCGACCTTCACGCCGGTGCGGATGCCGGGATCAAGACCCATCACCACCCGCTTGCCCGCCGGCGCAGCCAAGAGCAGATCGCGCAGGTTCTCGGCAAACACCTTGATCGCCACACCTTCAGCGGCTTCGCGCAGCCGGGTGAAGAGATCGCGCTCCAAGCTCAAAGAGAGCTTGACCTTCCACGTCCAAGCGATGGTCTTGCGGATCAGATCGTCGCTGGATCGCTTGGCATGGCTCCAGCCCAAATGAATCGCGATCCGACCTTCGGCCATCGAAATCTGGCCGGGCACCAGCACTTCATCCAAGACCAATTTAGCGTCCAACATTTCCAGGGTGCGGCCCCGGAATACCGCCAAAGCACGGTGCGAAGGCACCCGCTGGATGGGTTCGCTGTAGTCGAAATAGTCGCGGAACTTGGCCACGTCGGCGTTGTTTTCGTCCTTGCCGCTGGCCAACTTGGACTGCAAGAGCCCATCGCTCCAGAGCCACTCACGCAAGCGGCCCACCAAGGTGGCGTCTTCGGCCCAACGCTCCGAGAGCAGATCGCGCACCCCGTCGAGCACCGCTGCGACGTCGGCAAAACCAGCCTCCGGTTGGAGGAAGGCTGCGGCCTCAGCCTGCGGGTCGAGCGCGGGGTTGGCAAACAGCTTGTCGGCCAGCGGCTCCAACCCGGCTTCGCGGGCGATCATGCCCTTGGTGCGACGCTTGGTTTTGTAGGGCAGATAAAGATCTTCCAACTCCTGCTTGGTCGGGGCGGCTTCGATGGCGGCGCGCAGCTCGGGGCTGAGCTTGCCTTGCTCGTCGATCAGTTTCAGCACCGCTGCGCGGCGTTCTTCGAGTTCACGCAAATAGCTCAAACGCGCTTCAAGGTCGCGCAATTGGCTGTCATCCAAACCGTCGGTGGCTTCTTTGCGATAGCGGGCGATGAAGGGCACGGTAGCCCCGCCGTCGAGCAGCTGCACCGCAGCATTGACTTGCGCCGGGCGAACGGAGAGTTCGGCGGCAATCTGAAGCAGGATCTTGTCCAAGGGTGCAAAGCAGGAGAGTTAAGGAGGCGCCGCAGTTTGCCACGCCTCAACGCGGGCCGCCGGGCTCCTCGACCCCTCGATTCGCCAACGCATCGGCGTGTTCGTTACCCGGATCACCTGCATGGCCCTTGACCCAACGCCAGTCGATGCTGTGCAGGGTCGAGAGCGCTTCAAGGCGTTGCCACAGATCCATGTTCTTCACCGGCTTGCCGTCGGCCGTCTTCCAGCCGCGTTTCTTCCAGCCGTGGATCCACGTCATGATGCCGTTGCGCACGTACTCGCTGTCGGTGTGAATGGTGATGTTGCAGTTGCGCTTCAAGCTGGCCAAAGACTCGATCACGGCAGTGAGCTCCATGCGGTTGTTGGTGGTGAGTGCTTCACCGCCAAACAGCTCTTTTTCATGGGCACCGTTTTTCAGCCAAGCCCCCCAACCGCCCCGGCCGGGGTTGCCCTTGCAAGCGCCGTCGGTGTAGATCACCACCTCGGGGCGAGCGATCTTGGGGGGCGACGAAGTCGGTGCAGCAGCGGTGGAAGTCGTCATACGCGGGGGCTCAGTGGGGTTCGGGGTGAGATTGTCGCGGTGTTGTGGCCGCTGCCGCAGGCATCGGGCGCAAAGGCGTGGCACGACGTGGGCGGATCAAATGCACGCCTTGGATGCGTTTGACGGCCTCGATGGCGTAGACAGCACTCAACATAGGCCATGCAAGGGGACCCACTCGGTCCATCCAAGCACAACGCTCCAGCCAGACGGCGTGTCGCAGCGGAGGACGATAAACACCGAACTGTTCTTGCAGGATCTCGAACCCGAGCAGATGCAACCAATCGCGTGCGCGCCGATGGCCGATCCAAACTGAGCGAGCCGTGGCGGCTCCCTCATGAATGGGCTGACGCTGCCAAGCCCACAAACCCACCGGATTGAAGCCGACCAACATCAATCGCCCATCGGCCACCAACACCCGTTCCGCCTCACGCAATGTGCGATGCGGGTCCTGTGCCTGCTCCAAGGTATGCGGCATCACGATCAAATCGAGGCTAGCGGATGGGAAAGGCAGGGCCGAGAAATCAGCACGCAAAGCAGCGTCAGCGCGTTCGGGACTGCCCTCGTGATCGACACGCCAGCGGTGCGGCATACGGTTCATGCGCAAGCTCTCAAGAGCCGGCCATCCGAGCTGCACGGCATGGAAACCGAACACATCCGCCACCCAACCATTGAGCAGTTGCTGCTCCCACGCCAAGAGGTAACGCCCTTGGGGCGTTTGGAAGCCGAGAGGCAGTAAAGGGTCGTTCCCTATAATCGGCGCGACTTTTGTCATGATTTGGTCATGATTCCTGCATGAAACTACTTGCCTTACCCGCTTTTGACGACAACTACATCTGGCTTCTTCACAACGGCCAAGACGCCGTCGTGGTCGATCCGGGTGAGGCTGAACCCGTGTTGGCAGCGCTGCGACAGCATGCATTGCGACTTGTCGCAATTCTAGTGACGCATCACCACGCCGATCACATCGGGGGGCTGGATGCGTTGCAAACAGCCCTTGGGACGATACCGATCTACGGCCCATCCCGTGAAGGCTTGGCGGGCATCGCTACCACCCCGGCCGATGGGCAGCGCTTCGACTGGCTGGGGCTCGATTGGCAAGTGCTGGAGGTGCCGGGGCATACCATCGATCACTTGGCCTATATCGCCCATGTTCCTGATGAGTCACCGCTTCTTTTCTGTGGCGACACTCTGTTTTCAGCGGGTTGTGGACGCCTTTTTGAAGGCTCGCCCGCGCAGATGTTTGCATCCTTGCAGCGCCTTGCCGCTTTACCTTTGGATACAAGGATCTGTTGTGCCCATGAGTACACCCTTGCCAATTTAAGGTTTGCGCAGCTTATCGAACCCGATAATGTGGACCTTGTCACGTACGTCGCACTGTGTCAGCGGCGGCGGGCAGCACGGGAAAGCACCCTGCCTGTCCGGCTCGAAACCGAGCTCAAGATCAATCCGTTCCTGCGTTGTCACCAACCCGCCGTGGTTGCTGCCGCTCAGGCTCATGGTGCGAACAGCCCTGATCCCGCATCAGTGTTCGCAGCTCTACGCCAATGGAAGAACCATTTCCGATGACGTCCTGCTTTCGTCTTAAACCGCTGGCCCTGTTGATGGGCACCGTTCTTACCCTGCTGAGCAGTCTCGGCACCGCCTCCGCCGCCGTCCATCCCGATGGCGCACTCACACCGTCTCCGATCCGGCCCTTGTTGCCGCCTACGCTCGGCCAAGGGTTACCCGTCATTCCTGCGTTGCTGCTGCGTCCAGGCGAAGACCCGATCCTCACCTCGGTCGAATCGCTCGAACCCCCGCCTTTGCTGCGGGATCCCTTGTTGACCGTGATCCCCCCCTTGCTGGCCGCACCCATGGGCCTGATGGCGGAGTCGGAACCCGCACCCTCCTCGCCCATCACGAGCACGATGGCACCACAGGGATCCGTCAGCAGCGACGCTATGGATGGCTTCTTCTCGCCGGTAGACCCTATCGATCCGAAACGCATCCCCCGTCTCGGCGACGCAAGCATCCACACCGATCTGTGGTCGCGCGTGCGTTCGGGGTTTGGCATGGGCACGATGAGCAGTGGCGCCCTGTCGAACTTGGTGCAGCAACACGAGCAGCGCTTCACCGCCCAAGCTGACTTGCTGAACAAGGCGCTAGAGCGAGGCTCACGCTATCTGTTCCATATCGTGGACGAAGTGCAAAAGCGCGGCATGCCCACCGAACTGGCTTTGCTGCCCTTCATCGAAAGTGCTTTCAACCCCCAAGCCACGTCATCGGCACGGGCGACGGGCATGTGGCAATTCATGGCTCGGACTGGTCGCCATCTGGACTTGAAGCAAAACATGTTCCGCGATGATCGCCGCGACGTGTTGGCCTCAACGCGGGCTGCGCTTGATTACTTGACACAGCTCAAGCAAAGGTTCGGCACTTGGCCGCTGGCTTTGGCCGCCT
>NZ_JH660674.1:0-4351 GCF_000262525.1 Leptothrix ochracea L12 | reverse complement strand
AACGGGTCGGTGGGGCTGAAAGGCCGAATCACCGTGCGATCCATCGCAGGCTCTGCGGCGGGCGATAGATCGACTTCCAACAAGCAAGCGCCGATGCGAATCAGATCCTGATGACGCAGCGGCGCGCTCTCACCATGGTTCAGCGGATGCCCGGCCACCAAGATCGGGTTGGCTTGGCTGACGTTGGTGATGGCAAATTGCCCGTCCTTGCCATGGATCTCGGCCTGAACCCGCGAGATGACCCGATCTGGATCGGGCAAGGCCAAGGTGTTGTGCTCTGCCCGTCCAATCGAGCCCCCTTGATCATCGAATCGCGCCTCTAGGGGCTTTGAGACCGGCTGATCGTTCAGCCTCAGTGTGCGCAAGATCAGAACCATGATGAGCAGTTCGATTTCAAAGAATCAGGTATCGCCATTAAATCTGCTTGGTTTAAGTCATGCAACCACCATGGCGACTTGCAGGACAGGCTGGCTGTGCTGCTTATCAGCCTTGGTGCGGATTCAGTGCATCCATGGAAGCGCAGGCCCGGCATGCCAAACCCATGTTTGACACGAATTCAAGCTGCAAGTCGCAAGCATCCTCAGATTGGACCCAAGCCAGGGTCTTGCCCTTATGGGGCGCGGGTCAAGTCGCTGACACCTTGCGCGTAAAGTTGAATCGAGAGGCTTCGATCGGCATCGAATTCAAAGTGCAGGCGAGATGGAAGCAGTCCGAGGTGATGTGCCTGCACGGCAAGCGCCAAGAGTTGCTCAATTTGAGGGCGAACCGTCTCATCGGGTCGCGGATCACAAACAAGGTCATCAGCCGCCGATGGCTGGATGCAATCGATGCGATAAGGCAGGCTTATCGCCAGATCTCGGTGGCTTTGGGCGAGTTGCTGACCCAAGGCTTGGACCCGTGCTACGCGCTGCTGCGCCTCCACATACGCCCGGTAAGCAAGCTCACCGGACATGCCCATGCCGGTGAGGGGCGACGGCGGCCGAAACACGGCGACCGGCACAACATCTTCTGCACGCAAGATCACAGGCGCTGAGGCCACCGGAGTGGGTACCAGAACAACGGGCCCCGCACGAGTCCGCCCCCTCCTCATCCACGGACGTGGTGGCAGGGGAGCCGGCATCCGTACAGCACGCACGACCCTCGTTTTAAACACACCATGCCTCAAAGACACCGAGGGAGAAGAGGCGAAAAAGGGCTGATACATCAGCATGGCAGCATGCAGCGCCACGCTGATCAGCCCAGCAAAGACGACGCAGCGTACTTGCAGCACGCGGTCCTCACGGACTCACTGAATCACACCATGGATGACGCCAAAACCACCGCTGACACTGGGCTGAGAGCCGATGTAGAAGGGATCGGCGGCACTGCTTGGGTCATGCAGGCTGGCGGCTGAGGGCAACGTCTGCGGGTTCAACGCCAGCCCGGCACAAGCACTCGGCGTGGTCTTGCCCAGACGAACTTCCGCGTTCAGTGCCTTCACGATCAGCGGCGTGCTGGCAGCACCCGCCATGCCCGGCAAAGTCATCGTTGCGCCGTCCGTCAACGCAAAGACCGGCACAAAACGCACGTTGCCACCATCGCAGGGTGCGGGCTGGTTATCCACCGGACTCACACAGCTCCCGGGAATGCCGAACAAGTTACCAAAACCGTTGAACTGCAACTGAATGGTTTTGCCGACCCAAGCTCCGCTGGGGTCATCGGTGGCACTGATTGGGTACTGGATGTTGCGTGGCGGATCAAAGCTCACCACTTGGGCGTTGCTGGTCCGTGTCAGCCATGTGGATTGATTCCACGACTGCACACCCGTTTCCCACGTGTAGTACGTGGTGGGTGCTTGCGGTTCACAAACCGTTGCCGACATACCCATGTAGGGCGGTGTGCATGACGTCAGCGGTGCGGTGAACAACCGACCCGTCATCACGCCCCCCATGTATTGGGACGAGAAGTGACTGGGGTTGGTGTCCGTCACCGGAGCCCCTGATTCTTTGAGACCCGAGCCGTCAAAGGTGTAGTGCACCGACTGCGCACCGTACATCCACTGCTGCCCGGTACCGCTGCCAAAAGGCCCATTCATGCCGGTGAACGCAGCCAGCGAGGCAGCCGTGGGGCAATTGCTCATGCAGTAAAGATCGGTGGGGGCACCGGCACTGCCAGGCAACACCACGTTTTGGGTGTAGTACGTCACCGCATCCGTCCCCACATGGGCCACGCCGGTCGAAGGCACGTTTACATTGCCACCCACCGCATCCGACCACCCCGAAAGCGGCATACCCGCCAAGGCAGCCGCGCCGATCTTGGCGGCTGGAGTGACCGAGGCCACCACACACCCCGTGGTGTTGCAACTCTGCTTGCCCGTCACATAAACCGCCGCAGTGGTTTTGTCCCAATGGGCCTGCCACGTATTGAATCCTGTGACCAAGGGGTTATCCGTCAGGCTAGCTTGTGGGTTCGTGGGATCGCTCAGGTTGCCCCAGAAAACATCGGGATACCGTCCACCGCATCCAACGTGGTGCTGCCTTGACTCCACTGGGTCAGCTTGCCGCTGACCTTGGAGAGGCTGTAGGCGCTGGTGTTGTTGGGGCGCTGATCGACGATGGTGTAGCCGTTGACCAAGCCGTCGGGCAAACCACTCAGATCCAAGCCTTGAAGATTCAACCCCCAGTAGCCGGCGTACCCGTAAACCTTGCTGTTATCCAGCGTCTTGGTCGCCACGATCGGAAAGCCAGGATGGACCGTATCGACCCGCGCACCCGTGACAGCGTCGTACGTGCCGTAGCTCCAGACGGATTTGTTCGCCTGAGCGATGGAACGGTTGAAGCACACATCGTTGGCGGTGTCGCTGCGCCGGAAGAGCGCGCTGTCATAGGCGAAATCAAAACTTGTGCCATTGACCGCCATGGTCCCAGCACCCGACGTGGTAGACGGCGCCGCCATGGTCAAACCGTTGACCCGCAAAGGATTGCCCGGCTCGGTGTTGCGCTCGAAGTAACTGATGGCCCCGGCGGATGAGTCGATAAAGCCATTGAACATTTGCAGCCCACCCGACTGACCCGCGTAGTCGAGACGAAACACCCCATACGGCGGCACATCGGTCGGCGACTGACTGGCCGCAACACGCACATCCACCGTGACAGGCATCCCGTTGCCATTGTTGAAGCTCAACCAAACTTTGGCGATCATCGGCGCGCTGTTGCTGGCCCGAGAAACGTTGACCACCGCGTTCATGTAGGACGGCGTTGCCTCCGCTGCCGAAGACGTTGCGGTGGAGTTGCTGGCATTGGCGCGCTTGGACGAGTCGCACTTGTTCTGATCCACCAACGCGCTGTAGAGCACGCTCACACTGCCATCGGCTGCTGCGGTGCCCTTTTGGTCCAGCATCTCGGCCGGACGCATCGCGTTCATGATGCAAAGCACCATGTTGAGCTGATTGACACCATCCGAGGTGGCATCTTGGACATAGATGTTTTGGGGGTCGGTGTAGTACGGCGAGGTGGTATCGGCGGGTGCGGCTATCAAGGGCGAGGCCAGTCCCAACAAAGCCACCGCAGACGCCACACGGGTAAGACGCAGCTTCATGATCATTCCCCCTTAGTGGGTGGTGGCTGTCACCACCGAGACACTGCCCGGCATGCCCACACCTTTAACCGTGCCGGTGTTCGTGGTTCCACCTCCAGAGGCAGAGCCCCCCGAAGAGCCCCCGCCACAGGCGGCCAGCGATGACAACCCCATGACCAGCACACCCACGATCAATAACTTGTTCATGTTGAACTCCTTCAAAGAAGGCCAAGACCATGCTCCGAGTTCCTTGTAGCAGCCCTGACCTGGGTTGAAGGTGTATCGGGGCCAACTTAGACTTGCATCAACAAGACCCGATGTGGGACTTTTCAAGCCGACACCCAAAGCGCATGCTCGGCGGATTTGGGTCCACTTTCATCCCAACTGTCCATGCACCACATCGAAAACGGGTCGATATCCTCCCTCATGAATCGCTTGGCCAGTCATGTCGACTTTCAACACGGACCCAACATGCTCAATCGGGCTTGCCTTCTAGGGTTTTCAAACGCCGATACAAGGTCCGCTCGCTCACCCCCAGACGCTTGGCCAGTTCGGCACGACTGCCCCGATGGGCCTGCACTTCGGTACGCAACAGATCACGACCCAACGCTTGCCATGAGAGGGGTGACTCACCCCCAACGGTTGTGGGGTCGGCTGCGGTGCGGGTCAAAGCGGGCGCAGGGGCAATCGCTTCAACACGCGCCATCCGGCTGAACTCAGGTGTCAGGGCTTCTTCAACGTGGTGCGGCTCCAGCACCGGGCCATCACAGAGCAAGCTGGCGCGCTCAAGCAAGTT
>NZ_JH660673.1:0-31758 GCF_000262525.1 Leptothrix ochracea L12 | reverse complement strand
CTTTGGACACGCACATGGTCAAAGTGCAACACAGGCCATGGCGCCACGCTGATCCGGTCCAAGTGCCAATCTATGTGATCAATCACCAAGGTTTGGGTGGGACTGATGGACCAGCTCATCTGTTGGATCTGTCCTTGGCCCAACAGAGCACCTTCGGCGTGCTCAAGACGCAGTGGCGGCAGCATGCGTTGAGCCACGGCCGCCACGGCTTGCGTGCCCCACGAGGTGCTAACCAGCAAAGCCAGCAAAAGGCTCAAAACAAGCAAAAGCCCGCCGATCAGGAGCATCGGCACGATCACCGCCTTGGCGATGCGCCGCTGCCATGACCCACCGCCGCCAGAGGCTGTGTCGGGTGATGGTGGTGTGGGCGGTGTGGGGATCATGCTCAGAAGGTGATGCCAATGCTGAAATGCAAACGCAAACGCTCAAGGCGTTCGGCCCAAGCCAGATCAATGCGCAACGGGCCCACTGGACTGCGCCAACGGACACCCAGTCCATAGCCTTTATCGGGTTTGAACGCCGCCCAGTTGGCGGCCGCTTGGCCTGCATCGTAGAAAGCCGCCCACCACCACGCTGGTGTATTGCGGGTGAAGGGGTGCGCGATCTCGAAGCTGGTGGTTCCCAGCACATGACCGCCAATCGCCGTGCCATCCAAGGCTTGGGGGCCGAGGGATTGATAGGCATAGCCCCGTATGGATTCATCACCACCGGCCCGGAAAAGCAAGGTGTAGGGCACGCTGGTGCTTGGAATGGGCGAGAAAACTTGTCCCAATTGGATCCGTCCTTGGCCGTACCAAGAGTCCCCCAACGGGTAATACCCCGTCACGCGCAATGTGCCGCGTGAGAAGTAGCCACTGTCCGTGAGGGTGTGAAACGAGCGCCCTATGCCGGCTTCAGCAGAAAGACCGACCCCTTGTGTTGGCAAGATGGGGTGATCAAGATTGCGCCAGACCCATTGGTAATTCAGGGTGGCGGAGGTGGAGTCATCGGTGAGGCTCGTCCCATAGGTGGGGCGCGTGGTGGCTCGTAGCCATTCGAGATAGAACAGGCGTTCGATCCGTTCGCTATCTTGAGTTCGACCCACACGGACTCGCTCGTTGGTGATCACCAAGCCCCCAGCTTCCGTTTGTGAGAGTGCGCCGGACAGCAGATTGCGAAAGGGACCGAGCACCGGGTGTGAGGTCAGATCCAACGAGATCAGTTGTTCCGTCCGACCCCATTGCACTTTGGTTTTGCCTTGCCAAGGTTGATTGGCGAAGCGTTGATGGAGGTGTTCGAACGTGATGCGTGGCCCGGCGTTATCGGAGTAACCCAGACCCACCGTGGTTTGGTGCAAAGCCCGTTCACGCAGGTTGATCGTGATCGGTACCGACTCGGGGTGATTGGCGTCAGGGTTGAAGGTGACTCCGACCGTTTCAAACAAGGTGGTTTTGACGAGCCGGTCTTGGAAGTCAAGCAGCGGTTTTTCACGCAGCGGCTCGCCCTCACCGAAGGTAAACAAGGGAAAGATCCCGTCATAGTTGACGTGTTCCAGCCCGTTGACGCTGATGCGACCGATGCGATACAGCGGGCCACTATCCAACACCAAGGTCAACATGGCTTGATGGTTGATGGGATCGATCTGGGCAAGGGTACTTTTCCACGCTGCATGGGTATAGCCTTCGGCGCGTAACAGGGCGATCAAGGCGGCTTTGGCATCACTCCATGAGGCTTGGGTGAAAGTGTGGTTTGGTTGTAGGGCCCATTTGTCATGCAGTCGGACCATCAGCACCGACGGGGCTATTTCGACGGCATCGGGATCCACATTGGCTGCGGTTGGAAGCGCGGCTCGTTCGGCCAAGGCCCCTTGCACGTCGAGATGAAAAGCAGCCACGCGCGAGATGGGGCCGGGCGTGACGTGCACTTTGAGATACAAATGCGGCACTGCTGGCGCAGGGTCTGACGGTGTAGGCAGGATCTCAACACGGGCGGTGCTGTCGAAATAGCCTTCGGTTTCGAGCAATCCCCGGACCTGCGACGGCGTTGCCGCGATCAATCGTTGCAGTTCACTGCGGGCAATGTGGTCATGGCCCAGCCGTTTAAAGCGACTTAAATCGAGGTACTTATCCAGCAAGGGCTGTAAATCAGCTGGTGCATCAAGGTCCGTTTGCCAAGTCACGTGCCCATTTTCTGGGGCGTCATCGCTGGGCGTTGCGGCAAGCGCTCCGTGGGAGAAAACGCAGCAGAACAGGATCCAAACCAGCCATAGGCGATGCCTAGCCCGCGAGGCATCGAACGCCCGGCGAGTGTGCGCCATGAATGTAGGACCCGCCATCGTGCTGTCTTGGTGTCGTGTTGTGCGGCGTTGAAGGCACGGCGCACAGAGATGGCTTTATCAAGCCCTAATAGGGGCGCTATTGTGGCCGATACCGCTGGCTACGCGCCTTCAATGGGTTCAAAATCGGCCTGAATACCGGTGCTGAGCCAGCCATAGAGCCGATCCATAAGTTGCGCGGTGAGCGTGTTGTAGCTCATGGGCATCTCGCCCACCCACGATTGCGTCATCACTTGGGCGCGGACGACCAGCGACCAGCCTGGTTCCATCTGATACCCGATTTGGGCGATGCCGATGTGGTTGCGATCAACGGGGCGGACACCACGTTGGGCGATCAGGCGATCCAAGGTGCCGCGATCAAGGCGTTGATGCTCATAGCCGAGTTGCATCGACCATGCCGATGGCATTGGCATCAGCAGGGACCATGACCCACCCATATGGATAAAACGTGCTTGGTAGCGGGTTTCGCCTTGAAGGTCGAAAGGCAACAGGCTTAACGGCACACGCACGGTCATGGGGCTGGAGCAACCGGGTGCCGGACGGGCGATCAGGGCAGTGGGGTCAAATTGCAGGCGATAGGTGCATCCAGACAACGTGGCCTGACCCGAGATGTCGCCGTGCTCCACGCGACTTTGACCCACGCCGACAAAGGCTGAGAGTCGATAAGGCCGCCAGCTACCGATCAGATCGGCTTGCAGCTGGGTGTCGCGTGGCTGTTCGATGCGCATCTGTTGGACTGTGGCGTGCCATCCCATGGCTTGCAGACTCAGATTGCTGGCGCGCTCAATGGCTTGAGACTGATTGCCCCAGCTGGAGAGCCGTACAGCGTAGGACTGATCTGCACTCCGATCGTCGTTCATGCGCCATTGCACCCCCGTTTGCCAACTGGTGACACGAATGACACTGTCTCGATCTTGCATGTTGCGTTGCCAAACTTGGCCCTCCAAACGCAAGCGATCGGCATGAGTTCTCAGCAGGCCACGGACGTGTTGGCCGGCATAGTCACCGATGTTCGTGCCTTGGAGTGCAGGGTCTTGTCCCCGTATCTGAAAGACATCGATCTGTGAGTTGACCAAGTCGCGCATGACTTCGAGCTGCACCATGGCTGGGGCCTCAGCCCTGCCAAAGCCGACTGAAGTCGCTTGAAGCAGGGCGTCCAAGGGCATCCGTTCAAACCCTCAGAAGTGCAACTGACCGGCAAGGCTCGGTCCACTGATGGTCGGGCCCGAGCGTGTGACGTGCATCGTGCCTGTGGGTAGCGCTGTGCCGTCGGCTTGGCGCAAGACCAAGCCACCGAGCACGATCTGCAGATCAAAGTCACCGGTGGTGTTGAGCAGGTTATCCAAGGCTTGAGCTTGGGCGGGGAATTGGCGCAGCAGCAAGGCTTGGAGACGTGCCGGGCTGGTGCTCAAGCTGATGGCCCCAGCGGTTTGGATCACGTCGGCACCGACGTTGACGATGCCTTGGCCTTCGGTGCCGACTTCGATGCCGCTGGCGCTGCGTGCGTAGGCGTGCAATTGGGCTCCAGCCGGAACCACGATGCTTAGACGGGTCGGGTCAGCTGGATCACGTTGCAGTTGTACGCGGTCGAGCAGCACTTCGAGTTTCTTCAAACTTTGGCGATCTGTGACCGTCAAACCCAAAGCGAATTCAGTGCGACCCTCTGGCAAGGCAAAGGCAGTGCTGCGCAAGGGCAGTTCGATGCTGGCCAAACTGCTGAGTGTTTGACCACGCAGATTGAGGCCGTTGGACGTGAAGTCGGCCAAGGTGGCGGTGATAGCTGGGCCTTGGCTGGGCGTGATCAGCATCTGATCTTGGGCGACGTAGATATATTGCGCTGCCTGCACAGCCGCACTGACCGCTGATACGGCGTTATTGACCGATTGCTGGTTGGATAGATCAACTTGGTTGATCAATGTCGATACGGCGCCATTGCGCAAGGTATCTGCCGCCTCGGCCATATTTTTCTTGGTAAGAAGAGTGCCTACAGATGTCGTAATACCATGTGATGCAATCGATGCCGCATTATCTTTTTGATTGGCCGACCAAGAAGATAAGTGGTCAAGGCCACGGCGGGCAGTGCGTTGAATGATCCCGGATATCACGGTTGTGTCAGAGAATATAGAAGATCCATATGCTGTGTTTTGGCTTTGCTTGAGAATTTCTTGAGTGAGGTTTTTGGCTGACTCTCGAAATGCAATCTCACCGCTTCCGCCTGCAGCCACTGAAGTTTCTGCAATGTCATTGAGGATTTTCGCGGCCGCCGCCGCCGCCATGGCCGTTTGCGCCGGTTGGGCTACCGGATTGAACGTGGCCGGATCTTGAGATCCCAAACCCATGGTTTGCATCACCGCTTGGAAGTCGGGCGTCGATAGACCGCTTTCAACCTGCATGGTGGTGAAGGGGGAGATCACGCTCGAACCGGCAAGGGCGCGATAAGAACCTTGGGGGGCGCGCTGTGTTGTTTTGTCGATGCCAGTGCCAGCAACAGAAATGATCTGAGCGGCGCATGCCGAAGAGAAAACAAATTGACCGTTTTGATCGGTGACAGATGAGGTTTCACCAGCCTCTAAAATGCCATTGTTATTTTGATCGCAAAATACCGTCGCGCCGATGATAATGTCATCCACCAAGATACCGCTTGCTGTCCCATTGACAGCGTTGGTGGACATACCGCATCCAGACAGATAAAAAGCCATTCCGATGGAAATGGCCAGCGCGCTTAACTTTGGCATGGATAGACTCCGAAAACCGATGTGCTGGGTTGACTCAGGTTTCGGAGTATCCGTGGCTAAAGTATGTCGATGTGTTGAATAGTTGTTAAAACGATGGCAATCCCGTGAGAAAAAAGGTCTTTCGCCTTAAGTCGTGATGAATGCCATCGAGGGCTGCTGTTTTTTGGCAACAACCGATTTTCAGAGCGGTAAAAGGCCGTAGCGATGGCGGGCTCGGTTGCAGGCAGGCTCCCCAGCGCTGAATTCCCGACAGGGGGACGGGCGCCATTCGTAGATGCCGCAGGTGGTGTGTTCACCGACCTTGCCCACCAGCGCAGCGCAGCGCGGTTGGGCGTGGTCGGTGCCCCGCAGGCGCATCAAGCCGGGCAGCAGATCCACGGCCAAGCCGTCAGGGACGTGACCGCCTTGGCTGGAGAGTTCTTCGCTGGCAAAGTCCACCCGAAAGCAGGCGCAGCAAGCGCCGCAGTTCAGGCAGGGGTTGCTGAGCAGGCTCATGCCAGTCGCGCCTGATGGCGCGCAATTTGTGCCCGCACTTGGCTTGGGGCGGTGCCACCGAGGGTGTTGCGGGCGTTGAGCGAGCCGGCCAGCGTCAGAGCTTCATGCACATCAGCCGTGATGCTGGCGTTGTAGCTCTGCAGCGTCTCCAGCGGCAGCTCAGACAAGTCCTTGCCGAGCGCAATGGCGTCTTTCACCGCATGCGCCACCACTTCGTGGGCGTCACGGAAAGGCAAGCCCTTCTTGACCAAGTAGTCAGCCAAGTCAGTGGCCGTGGCGTAGCCCTTGAGTGCCGCGCGCTCCATCGCTTCTTGCTTGACGCTCAAGCCGCCTGAGCGTGAACCGTCTGCCGCGACCTCGCCGCCGATCATCTCGGCCATGATGCGCAGCGTGTCTTTGACAGTATCGACCGTGTCAAAGAGCGGCTCTTTGTCTTCTTGGTTGTCCTTGTTGTAGGCCAGCGGCTGGCCTTTCATCAAGGTGATCAGGCCCATCAGGTGACCGACCACGCGGCCCGACTTGCCTCGGGCCAGCTCGGCCACGTCGGGATTGCGCTTCTGCGGCATGATGCTTGAGCCGGTGCAGTAGCGATCTGAGAGGTTGATGAAGCCGAAGTTTTGGCTCATCCAGAGCACGATTTCTTCGGCCAGTCGAGACACGTGCACCATCACCAACGTCGCAAAGCTGGTGAACTCGATGGCGAAATCACGGTCGCTGACGGCGTCAAGGCTGTTTTGGCAGACGGCTTCGAAGCCCAAGGTGCGTGCGACGCGTTCGCGGTCCAGCGCATAGCTGGTGCCGGCCAGCGCGGCCGAGCCCAACGGCAGGCGGTTCACGCGTTTACGCAGATCCGCCAAACGTTCGGCGTCACGCGCAAACATTTCCACATAAGCCAGAAGGTGGTGCGCGAAGCTCACCGGCTGGGCGACTTGCAGGTGCGTGAAGCCCGGCAGGATCACCTCGACGTTTTGGTTGGCCACATGGACGAGGGCGCGTTGCATCTCGTCAAGCAGCAAGGCGGTGGCATCGATCTCGCCGCGCAGCCACAGGCGCACATCGGTGGCGACTTGGTCGTTGCGCGAACGGCCCGTGTGCAGCCGTTTGCCCGCGTCGCCCACCAAGCTCGTCAGGCGCGCCTCAATATTGAGATGCACGTCTTCCAGATCCAGCTTCCACGCGAAGGTGCCGGATTCGATCTCAGCGCGGATCTGGCTCATGCCGCGCTGGATGTCGGCCAAGTCCTGTGCGCTGATGATGCCTTGTGCTGCGAGCATCTCGGCGTGCGCCAAGCTACCGTCGATATCTGCTTGCCAAAGACGCTTGTCAAAGAACACGCTGGCGGTGTAACGCTTGACCAGTTCGCTCATGGGTTCAGAAAACAGGGCGGACCAGGCTTGGGATTTCTTGTCGAGTTGGTTGCGGTTCATGTTCTGGACGTGTTCTGATAGAGGGCTCGCAGCTTTGAATTCGTTCTGGAGGCTGTGGGAAGGGGTTTGCTCCCCCCCGAACCCGATGAAAATCAATTGTTAAGCCCGAAATGCGTGGGCTAGGGCCGCGAGGTTAGCGACAATTCGCACAGTTGTGGAAATTTTAGAGATTGCTTCCGGCGTTGCACGCTGGTGCGGTCGTTGATTCAGCCGTCGATGCCGACACGAGACCCCTTACTGGATTTTCCCATCGAGCCGACCCAGCCCTTGGTGCACACCGCCCCAGGGGATGTCGGCGGCGAGAGCTACCGTCATCGATCGGGATCGGCGCAGGTGCGTGCTTCTGCCGATGAGCGCTCGGGGGGCGGGCGTGACGGCTCATCAAGTTATGACGCTCGCCAAGGGAAAAGTCGCAGCCGTCGGTTGCCGGCCATGCCGGTGATTCGTAAAGTCAAACTGGCCATGTCGGCCTTTGATGTTTGCCATGTCGGTGTGGTGTTGCGCGCGGTGCTGTTTGTGCATGGCACGGTGACGTTAGGGCTACTTTTCACCTCTCAGGATTGGTTGGCTTGGCTTGCCAACGGGGCCGTCGCGGCCACCATGACCTTGCCGGCAACGTTGGCTTGGTTGATTTTGGCTTGTTTGGGTCGCCGCAAGCTGGCTGCTCAAACTGTCGGAGCGCAGTGGGTGGCGGCGATTTTGTTGGGTGCCATCTGTGCCATCTACGGTTGGGGGCAGATGGTTTTGCTGGACTTGGCCCCTGTGGTTGAGTTGGGTTGGTGGCCGCCACTTGCGGTAGGCATGGCGCTGTCTGCGGCGTTGTTCTTGTGGTTGCGTCAGCGAGCCGGCTTGCAGTTGCCAGCGGCAGCAGCGGCTCGCTTGGCCGAGTTGCAGTCGCGCATCCAACCGCATTTCCTCTTCAATGCGCTCAACAGCGCGATTGCCTTGGTGCGATCCGACCCTGAGCGAGCTGAGTCGGTGATGGAGGATTTGGCGGAGTTGTTTCGCGCCGCCTTGGCCAGCTCTTCCGCCACGCAGACCTTGGGCGAGGAGCTAGCGCTGGCCAAGCGTTATTTAGAGATTGAACGGGTGCGTTTTGGTGAACGAATGAAAGTTCGTTGGGAGCTTGACCCAGCGGCCCACTCCGCCTTACTGCCGGTCTTGGTGTTGCAGCCGCTGGTGGAAAACGCCGTCAAACACGGTATTGAACCCTCGGAAACCGGTGGTGAGATCCGTATCCGTACCCGGGCGCGGCAAGGCCAAGCTCGCATCGAGATCAGCAACACGGTGCCTTCGGTGCCGGGTAAGGCCGGGATGGGCGTGGCGTTGCGTAACGTGCGCGAGCGGCTCATCCTGATGCATGACGTGAGTCTGCGTTTCGAGGTCAGTCGTGTGGGCACCACCAGCTTTCGCATCCGCATTGGAGTGCCGCTGACGGGGCGTTATTGAACGACCATGTTGTCTTCATCGAGCCATGTCTCGCCGTCCGCCGCATTGAGGGTCTTCCTGATCGATGACGAGCCTTTAGCACGGCTTCGGCTGCGTCAACTGCTGGCGGATATGGTGGTGCCCACGGTCACCGTGGTGGGTGAGGCGGCCAGTGCGGCGGCCGCTTTGCAGTGGTTATCGCAATACCGCGCCGATTTGCTCTTACTCGACATCCGTATGCCGGGCTTGGACGGCTTGGCTTTGGCCGAGCGTTTGCGCCACTGGCATGACGTGCCAGCGGTGGTGTTTGTGACTGCTCATCCTGAACACGCTCTGGCTGCTTTTGACGTCGAGGCGTTCGATTACCTGACCAAACCCGTACGACGTGTTCGCTTGCAAGAGGCGTTGATGCGGGTGATGCATCGCTTGGGACGAGTGCCCAGACCGATGGTCGAGACGACCCATCCCATGGGCTTGGAGGAAGAGCCGGCCATCATGGTTAGCGTGCGCGGCCAAGTCATTCGAGTCCCCTTGACCGAGGTGCTCTACCTCAAGGCCGAGCTCAAGTACGTCACGCTGCGAACCGCTCGCAGCATTTTTGTGCTGGATGAGTCGCTGACCGATCTTGAACCTCGTTTGGGCCCGCGTTTTTTGCGTGTGCATCGCAACGCTTTGGTGGCTCGTCAGGCGATTCGGGAATTGATGCGCCGTCCTGCAGCCCCTGACAGTGAGGATGAGCGCGATGGTGGCGAGCTTTGGTCGGTGTTGATTGCCGAGGTCGATGAATGGTTGACTGTCTCGCGGCGGCAACTTCCAGCGGTGCGTGACGCCTTGGTGGCTGAGGGTTTGTGACGTTTGCCGGCCTCGCCCTGTAACGAGGTGCGGCTTAGCGCACGCATCGTTGCAAAGGCCATGGTGATGGGTGTTAGTGCGAGCGTAGGATGGTTTTGTGTCCCCATCGACCCATCCGGTCTTTGACTCTCGGAGTTGTTATGAAGCCGAATCGCTCGCACGTTCAAGGGCCTCTTGCGCTTGACGCCAGTGCTCATCCCTTCACACCGTCATCGACTTGGGCGATGCATCGCTGGGTCGCCGTGGCCGCCCTGGGCCTCGGGGTGGTGACAGCATCAGGTGTTGTCGAAGCCCAAACACCGCCGGTGGTGGCCGGGTGCACGATCTTTCCGCAAAGTGCGATCTTCAATCAGCGTGTTGATGATCCAGCGCATTTCCCGGTGCACGCCAACAGTGCCAAGTGGATCAAATCGGTGGGCGCTGCTAGGCAGCTTCACGCGGATTGGGGCACCAGTGAGGATGCTAATCAGCCGGGAAATTACTACGGCATTCCCTACAACGTGATCGATGGCAGCCCGGCCACCACGGCTTGGCCTGTTCAAGCCTATGAGATCGTCGATCCGCGCGATGGCAACGGTGCTGGCGTGCCAGCTGAAAGCGATTGCGCGGTTCTGAAGAATGGGGCGATGTCGCTGCGTCGCGGTTGCTCGACGGTGCCAGCTGCTGAGCGTCGCTTCCCGTATCCCTTGGATGCCATCATCAAAGCGGAGCACGGTCGTTGCAATGACCCCGAGACCTGTGGCGACCGCCATGTGTTGGTGCTGGAGCGCGGTGCCACGTGCCGTCTCTGGGAGAGTTACTTTGCCTATCAAGTGGGCGGGCAATGGAAGTCGTATTCGACCGCTTCGTGGGACTTGAGTTCGCTGACCATGCGCCCCAAAGGTTGGACGTCGGCGGATGCTGGCGGTTTGCCGATGCTGCCGCTGCTGGCACGCATCGATGAGGCTGATGTGGGTGAGATTCACCACGCCTTGCGGGTGACTTTCCGCGACGGTGTGCTCGACAACAAGTTTGTCTGGCCAGCGGGGCATACCGCTGGGAATGCGGTGAATGGTGGGATTCCTTTGGGCGCCGTGATGCGGCTCAAAGCGAGCTTCCAGCCACCGTTTTATTGGGCCGCCCAAGCCCGCGCCTTGGCTCGGGCGATGCAGCAGCACGGGGTCTATGTCGCCGACTTGGGTTCGGACTTCTTCATCCAAGGTGAGCCCAGTGTGCGGTGGAGCAGCGTGGCCATCAAGCAAATCCAAGGTCTGAAAATGAGCGACTTTGAATTTGTGGATCTGCACGCCATCACCAGCGATCCACGCTTCAAGCCGGACTCTTTCCAGGCGGCTTGGTAAATCGGCTTATTTGACGCTGATCTTGGCCGTGACTTGGGTCGCCGCCTTCCATGCGCTGTTGCCCGCTTGATTGGCGGCCAGCGTGCAGGTCCCGGCCCGTGTCCCGCTAAAGACGGTGAAGGCCGTGCCCACGGCCGTGACCGAGCAGATGGTCGGCGTGGTGCTCGTGACCGTGACCGCCAGTCCCGAGTTGCTGCTGGCTGTCAGCGCGGCTGAACTGTTCAACGCCAGCTTGGTGGGCGCTGTGAAGCTGATCTTCTGTGTCCCCAGCGTCGTGGCTGCCGGTTTTGTGGCAGGAGCAGGAGCAGGAGCAGCGGCCGCCGGCGCTTCCAGCGCGCCCAAATCGGTGCCAAGTCCTGCGGGGGTGCGTACCGAGCGCTGGCCGTTGACGTTGATCTGGTAAAGCACCGGGTGCAAGCTGGCAGCCGCAGGCAAGGCGATGGCCGCATCCACCAAGCTCGATTTGGCCAACGGCACCATGGTGCTTAGGGTGACTGGCGCGGTCGCGGCACTGATCAAGTTCGCGGTGCCGTTGAGCTGGCCGTTGATCGGGCTGAAGTAGTCCACCCAGCCAGTGCTGGTCCAGTTGCGGCCGAGATTGACGATACCGTCGCTCACCCAAGGAGCAGCCACCCCTTGCGACTGCGGTGCGCGCATCGCCCGCCCGCCATTGACCGTGCTGTCATAGACGAAGACGTTGTTGAAAACCTCGGCCTTTTCCAGCGTGGTCGAGAGCTGGAACATCCACGACTTGGGCCCGCCGGTGACATGGACCGAGTTGTTGTAAACGTACAGCGTGCCTTGGCGGAAGATGGGTTCCCCCCAAGTCAGGCCGGCTGTGCTGCCGAAGTGATCGCCGCCGTAGTGAATCGTGCTGCCCAAGTTGCCGTTGCGCACGATCAAGTTGCCGTAGACGAAGGCGCTGCGATACGCCGGCTCAGCGGTGGCCGTCACGGGGAAGCCTTCGGCTTCGACCAAGTCGATGGCATGACCGCCGTCTTCGATCAGGTTGTAGCGCACCACGGTGCCGGCTGAGCGGTCTTTGACCGAATGGCCCAAAGCCCAGGACCTACAGGTGGACCCGAACCATCGGGATCACAAGCCGGGGCTGCATCTGCAAAAGTTCAAAACCCGTTTTGACGCCGGTAGCCATCCTCGCGATCAACTCGATATCCAAGCAAGCCTTGGGGAAGCCTCTTGGCCGGGGCTGCATCTGGGGAGCACCGAACTGACGGTGCAAGGCAGCGCCAACCGCCACCGCTTGCAACTGCAATCGCTCGCCCAATTCTCCGACCCCACCACCGGCGAACTCAACAGCATGCTGCCCACGCCCTTGCGTATGGAGCTGTTGGCCGATGGACGCTGGCAACATCGCCCCAG
Source organism: Leptothrix ochracea L12 (assembly GCF_000262525.1). Classification (NCBI taxonomy): domain Bacteria; kingdom Pseudomonadati; phylum Pseudomonadota; class Betaproteobacteria; order Burkholderiales; family Sphaerotilaceae; genus Leptothrix; species Leptothrix ochracea. The sequence goes on along the minus strand of NZ_JH660673.1, from coordinate 19,787 downwards.
CCCCAACATCCACCCCGAGACCGCCAAGAGTGATTCCAGCAGTGATCACTGGGAAGGCGAGATTCAAGCTTTGCATCTGAAAGACGCCAAAGCGCTCGCATCGGCCCCGGATTTCTTGCAATTGGATCCAACCAGCCTGAGCTATCACCGTGATGAACGGTCTCAGACCTTCCGAATCCAGCCGACCCGGCTTCAATGGCTCGCCTTGCATTTGGTGCTGGATGAATGCCTGTTTCAAACCCAAGCCGACAGCACAACACCGCACCTCATCTTCCGATCAAGGTTGGAACCGCTTGAGATCGCCCCACTACTGGCCCGCGCACAACCCGGTTTTGGCTGGGAGGGTGATTTGAAAATTGGCGGTCATGCCAATCTTTCGCTGGACCCACGCAATCTCTCGGCGGACATCGCTTTGGAGCGTCTGGCGGGTGATTTGCAGGTGAATGATCCAGACAATCCACTGGGCCCACAGCCCTTGGGACTGGCCGAATTGCGCTTGGCCTTACAGGGTCGTCAAGGCCACTGGCAACTACAACAACACGTGGCTGGCGGCCATTTGGGCTCTTTAGAGGGCCAACAAAATCTCCAGACCCGCAGCACGCAATCTCCTTGGCCCACCAAGGAAGATGTGATCGATGGCAGCCTTGATTTGCGCATTGCTGAACTCGGTCGCTGGGGACGATGGCTTCCTCCCGGCTGGCTTCTAAGCGGCAAGCTTGAAACCCAAGCACGCATTCAAGGTCAGTTGGGCAATCCCAACCTTCGTGGAGACATGCATGGCACCAAGATTGGCATCCAAAACGCGCTGAACGGCATCGATTGGCACGATGCGGAATTGAAAGCCACCCTGACAGGCAACACCGCTCACATCGAAACATTGACGATGAAAGCTGGGGAGGGCCACGTGCAAGCCAGTGGCGATCTGGTCCTCAATGCCAGCCATCCCCACGCACACATGACCGCAACGGCACAACGTTTTGCCTTGCTACAGCGGGTGGATCGTCGTGTGGTGGTGAGCGGCACCACCCAGATAGAGATCGATCAACAACGCACGTCGATTCAAGGGGCGCTACGTGCCGATGAAGGTCACATCGACTTCAGTCAAGGAGATGCCCCTGGTTTGTCGGATGACGTGTTGGTCAGCACCGCCCATGGCCTACCCCGGCAGACCAAGCGCACTGAAGACGCCCCGCCCCGCAGTCCCACAGCATCAGCCCGCAATACCGTGGTCGATATGAAACTCGATATGGGTGATGCCTTTACCGTGCAAGGCCGAGGCCTTCACACCGCGCTTGTGGGCTCACTCGCCTTGTCCAACCCAGGAGGAAAACTGGCTATCCACGGCACCATTCATACCGGTGACGATGGCACCTATTCCGCCTACGGACAAAAACTGGCGATCGATCGAGGACGGATGACTTTCACGGGCCCCCCAGCAATCCACAACTGGATATCGAAGCCACACGACCAGATATCGATGAAGTCCGGGTCGGTGTGGCTGTCACGGGTACCGTCGAAAACATGCGTGTTCGCTTGTTCAGCGATCCGGCGTTGAATGACACCGACAAACTCTCATGGCTCATCTTGGGCCGCGCGCCCGATGGACTGGGGCGCACGGATTTGGCGCTGCTGCAACGTGCGGCCTATGCTTTGATCTCTGGCGAAGGTGATAGTCCCTCGCTGCTCGAACGTGTGGGACTCGATCAGGTCTCGGTGCGTAAATCCGACGGTGACGCGGCAGAAACCGTGGTGTCGCTGGGCAAACAACTCTCAAGACGTTGGTATGTCGGCTACGAACGAAGCCTGAACGCCGCCTCAGGCACGTGGCAACTGATCTACCGTATTGCGCAGCGCTTCACACTGCGAGCTCAATCAGGATCAGATCGGGCCATCGATCTGATTTGGATCTGGCGCTGGCGCCCGCCTGAACCCGTGATCGAACCCACCCCTGCAGCCCCAGAAATCACCAAGGATGGGCCTCAGGGTGTTTGAGGGCGGGCCTTGAAATCGGCCACAAAAAGATCGAGGCTGTCATCCATGCTGTGGGTACTCGCCCACATCAGGTAGGGGAGATGCCCAAAACGCAAGGCCAAGGCCTCGCGAGCCTGAGCCTCGCTGTGGCCATGCGTTAACAAATAAAGCGCCACCACCAATCCCGTTCGATCCGCCCCCGCTTCGCAGTGAATCAGCAACGGTTTGGGCGCTTGCTCGATCAGCACAAGAATCTCTTTCATCTGCGCCAGTGTCACAGGTGCATTGGCCGAGATACCGTAGTCGAGATGGGTGATCCCGATGGCCTTGGCCACAGTGATCTCCTCCTCGTACCAATCTTGGCCGGGACGCAGTCCACGCAGATTGAGCATGGCGCGCGCGCCAGAGGCTTCGACCCGGGACTTGATCTGGTCGCCATTCATCTGCGCTGAGCGATACAAGACGCCCGGGATGACGGTATGGAAGTTGCGGTCGTGCTGGGTCCAGAGATACCACCCCCCGATCGCCAAGAAGAAAAACACACCCAGCGCCACCAGTGCTATTCCGCTGATCAGTGCACGGCGCATCCCCTTGGACATGGTTAACTTCATGGTTTTCAGGCGAGGAAGCAATGAGGAAGATGTGGTGCCTTCGGCAGGAATCGAACCTGCGACCTATCCCTTCATCCCACTTCGGCTTTCGCCGCCGCATGCGTATAGGTTGACTCATGCGTTCGTGGTCTGGACTATGCCTTGACCCTAGACATGCCTCGCATGTCGTTAGGCCGGAACCGTCTAGTCTCTACACCTTCTCAACCCTTAAGTTGAGCTTGGCTCGGCGTTGTCGTCTGCATCACCAGGACGAGTTCACCGACTTTGATTCCATTCACGCCGTCACTTTCGCTGACGGGTGCCCAATTTTTTCAGGAGGGGATCGCTCTATCCACTGAGCTACGGAGGCGTGGCATCAGTGCACGGCGCATCCCCTTGGACATGGTTAACTTCATGGTTTTCAGGCGAGGAAGCAATGAGGAAGATGTGGTGCCTTCGGCAGGAATCGAACCTGCGACCTATCCCTTCATCCCACTTCGGCTTTCGCCGCCGCATGCGTATAGGTTGACTCATGCGTTCGTGGTCTGGACTATGCCTTGACCCTAGACATGCCTCGCATGTCGTTAGGCCGGAACCGTCTAGTCTCTACACCTTCTCAACCCTTAAGTTGAGCTTGGCTCGGCGTTGTCGTCTGCATCACCAGGACGAGTTCACCGACTTTGATTCCATTCACGCCGTCACTTTCGCTGACGGGTGCCCAATTTTTTCAGGAGGGGATCGCTCTATCCACTGAGCTACGGAGGCGTGGCGCGCATTCTAACTGCCGTTCCGAATCAGTCTCAAGCCAGATAAGAGGCTCCCGTGGAGAAGGCGCACCCGCACTATATATTTTCAAAGCGGCAAGATTTTGCAAACCCTTGCAGAACTCACCAAACCATGAGCGGACGACACCAATATCATCTCCAGCTGATTTGATGCCTGTTCTTCTCGGGAGTATTCCTTCATGGCTGCACGTTTTCGTTTATCCGTTTGTCCCCATGACACGGCCAAGAATTTGTTCGGTTGGTTCGCCCTGAACACCTACTTGCAACGCATGATGGCCTGCGGCATCCACTTTGAACCTGCGGATAGCTTTCTGGTCGAGCGCCAACAAGTGCTCGACAACGACGTTCAAGTGGTTTACGCCAACCCCTATTCCGCGTTGATCTTCGCGGCTAAGAAGGGCCATATTCCCGTCGCCCGTGTGGTGGGTTTGCGTGACGAAACGCTGATGGTGGTTCCCAAAGATCGCCCCATTCCAGCTGATGGCGAGGTTGTGATCGCCTCTGCGACCGACAAACTGATCGTTCACCCGCTGGGACAAACGCTTCTGCCCGGCATCGGTTTAGATCCTTCGCGGGTGCGCTATCAATTTGTCGGTACCCATCCCAAAGCAGCCCAAGCCGTGCTTAAAGGCGAGGCACACGCTGGTTTCGTATTTAACGAAACTTGGCGCGGCTTATCCGCAACCACCAAGGCGGACTTGGATGTCGTGGGTGAAACCCGTGACGGCACTGCTTTTCATTGTTTCTGCGTCAGTCCTGAATGGGCCGACCAAGCTGAACAAGTTCGTCAGATTTTGGTCGGCATGAATACCGATCCCAAAGGAAAAAACGTTTTGACTGATTTGGGATTCAGCGCTTTAGAAGCCATTGACGTGGCCGACCTTGAACCCGCAAGACACTTGATGCAACAAGCAGGTGTGATCTGACAAAAAGACACGATCAAGCCCCACGATGAAACGGCCGTGAGGTCGCGGCGTAAGCTACACGCCAACTCTGGACCCGTAAGCTGTGGGCCATGATTCGCGACCGTATCCTTCACCACTCCCGTGCTTTTCGCAGTGCAGCTTGGCAACAATTGTTGCTTGGTTGCACGGTGGCATCGCCGGGTATCGCTTGGCTGGTGGCATCGTACGGTTTCGGTTTGCCTACCTCAGATCCCCTGCGGGATCTACCCCTGTTGGTCTTGGGAGCCGCGGCTGAAGAAATTGTGTTCCGAGGTGGATTGCAAGTGGCCTTGGCTCAACGCTATTGGGGGCAGTGGCGATGGATGCCGGTGGCTAGGTTGCCGTGGCTCAGTCTGACCAGCGCCAATCTGATCACGGGTGTGATCTTTGCCTTGATGCATCTCTGGCGCCATCCCGCGCCGGCCGCTTTGGCCGTTTTGCCCGTGTCCTTGCTGCTCGGCCTCAGCTTTGAGTGGAGCGGTCGCTTACGCATACCTATCATGCTGCACCTCTGGTTCAACGTCAGTCTTTGGGCGGCATCCTTCCTGATGCGCCCTTGAAAGGCTGCACGTCAATCGACCGATCCGCTCAGCACAAAACCAAGTTATCGCGGTGAATCAATTCGGGCTCATTGGCGTAGCCCAGCAAACCTTCGATTTGCGATGAGGGCTTGCGCAAAATAAGCCGGGTTTCGCTGGCGGCGTAATTGGCCAAACCGCGTGCAATTTCAGCCCCAGTGGCCGAGCGCACCGCAATCACATCCCCCCGAGCAAATTCACCCTGCACATCAACCACACCGATCGGCAGCAGGCTTTTGCCTTCAGCGCGTAACTTCAGTACAGCGCCGTCATCGACCACCACCGCCCCTTTGAGTTGCAGGTGATCGGCCATCCACTGCTTGCGTGCAGCCACCTTCGCGGTGGTTGCCACCAAGAGCGTGCCAATCGACTCGCCCGCCACCAAGCGCAGCAAAGCGCTCGGTTCACGCCCCCAAGCGATCACGGTGCTGGCACCACTGCCCGCCGCCCGCTTGGCCGCCAAAATCTTGGTGATCATGCCGCCGCGACCAATGCTGGAGCCGGCTCCACCGGCCATCAACTCCAGCTCCGGATCACCGGCTTGGGCTTCATGGATAAAGCGCGCGTTGGGGTCCTTGCGCGGATCAGCTGAATACAAGCCTTTTTGATCGGTCAGGATCACCAGCGCATCGGCATCGACCAAATTGGCCACCAACGCACCCAAGGTATCGTTGTCGCCAAACTTGATCTCGTCGTTGACCACCGTGTCGTTTTCGTTGATCACCGGGATCACACCCAAGCCGAGCAAGGTCAACAAGGTCGAACGCGCGTTGAGGTAACGCTCGCGATCCGCCAAATCGGCGTGCGTCAACAAGACTTGGGCGCTGCCCAGCCCTTGTTCACGCAGGCGCGTTTCGTAGATCTGTGCCAGCCCCATCTGTCCCACCGCAGCGGCGGCCTGAAGCTCATGCAGCTCCTTGGGTCGAGTCGTCCAACCAAGGCGCTTCATGCCTTCAGCAATGGCGCCTGAAGACACCATCACCACCTCGCGCCCTTGCCGAACCAGTTCGGCCAGCTGAACACACCAACCGTTGATGGCGTCGGCATCCAAGCCGCGCCCTTCATTGGTCACCAGACTGGAACCCACCTTGACCACGATACGGCGGGCTTGGATCAGGATGTCGCTCATGAAGCACCTCGACCTTAAACGGCATCGACGCGAAAACGCGGATCCTCTGAAAGCGCACTGACCTCGGGGGCCGACAAAGGCTCAGCGGCAGCAGCTTCAGCGCTGAAGCGCACGTCCGGAACTTCCACCACCGGCACCTTGAGCGAGGCGACATGGTTGTAGATGGCACGGATCAACTGCTCACAACCTTCGCGCGTCAGGGCGGAAATCTCGAACACTGGCCCCTTCCAACGCAAACGCCGCACGAACTGTTTGACCAACGCGGCGCGCTGCTCGACCGGCACCATGTCCAGCTTGTTCAGCACCAACCAACGCGGTTTTTCAAACAGCGCCTTGTCGTACTTTTTAAGCTCGCCCACGATGGCACGCGCTTGGGCCACCGGATCAATGCTGTCATCAAACGGCGCCATGTCCACCATGTGCAACAACACACGGGTGCGTTGCAGATGGCGCAAAAACTGATGGCCCAAGCCAGCGCCTTCAGCAGCACCTTCGATCAAGCCAGGGACATCGGCCACGACGAAGCTTTGGCTCGGTCCGACGCGAACCACACCCAGATTGGGATAAAGCGTGGTGAAGGGATAGTCGGCGATCTTGGGCCGAGCGTTCGAGATCGCGGCAATCAGGGTCGATTTGCCAGCATTGGGCATGCCCAGCAAGCCCACATCGGCCAGCACACGCAGCTCAAGGCGCAATGTTTTGTGATCACCCGGCCAGCCGGGCGTCTTTTGACGCGGAGCTCGATTGGTGCTGGTCTTGTAATGCAAGTTACCAAAACCACCATCGCCGCCCTTGGCCAGCATCACCTGCTCACCCGGGACCAGCAGCTCGGCCAGAATATCGCCGGTTTCTGCATCGGCAATGATCGTACCCACGGGCATGTGCAGCACCACGTCAGGGCCCGCCGCACCGAACTGATCCGAACCCCGGCCTTGCTCGCCATTGCGCGCCTCATGGCGACGCGTGTAGCGGAAGTCCACCAGCGTGTTCAGATTGATGTCGCCGACAGCGTAGACATGCCCACCTCGGCCACCATCGCCCCCATTGGGGCCGCCGAACGGAATGCACTTCTCGCGACGAAAGCTCGCACAACCACTGCCACCATTGCCAGCGGCGATATCGATCACCACTTCGTCAACGAATTTCATGACTTCTCCTGAATCGACCCGGCCTGAAAGCCCTCTTCACGCCGACCTTGAACCTGTCGAAAGCAAAAAGCCCCGGCGAGCCGGGGCTTGATGCTTCAGTCAAACACGGCTCAAAGCGGTGTGATGAAGACCGTCTTGCGGTTCTGTGAACCCTTGACGTCGAAGGACACGGTCCCATCGACCAATGCAAACAAGGTGTGATCACGACCCATGCCGACATTGGTGCCAGCATGGAAACGCGTACCGCGCTGACGCACGATGATCGAACCTGCGCTGATGGCTTCGCCACCAAACGCCTTCACGCCCAGCATTTTGGGCTTGGAATCACGGCCGTTCCGCGTGGAACCGCCGCCTTTTTTCTGTGCCATGACCTAGCTCCTTGGATTCAGCAACAACCTAGACGTGAAACGTCTTAGGCCTGAACCACGTTGATTTGCAATTCGGTGTAGTTCTGACGATGGCCTTGGTGGCGCTGGTAATGCTTACGACGACGCATCTTGAAGATGCGAACCTTGTCGTGCCGACCTTGCGACAACACCGTCGCCGTCACCGATGCGCCTTCAACCAAGGGCGTGCCAATTTTCAGATCAGCGCCGCTACCGACAGCCAAAACCTGATCAATGACAACCTCTTGGCCAACTTCCGCAGCAATCTGTTCTACTTTAATTTTTCGCCGGCAACAACTTTGTACTGTTTGCCACCGGTTTTTATGACCGCGTACATATCAGCCTTTCAACATGAAACCGACCCAGCCAACGCTGGATCAAGCTTTTGATTGTACCATGCCGCCAAAATAACGACACGAAGTACACAAGGAAATGCCCGTACACACTGAGCATGTACAGGCATTTGAATTGGTCGGGGTGAGAGGATTCGAACCTCCGGCCTCTACGTCCCGAACGTAGCGCTCTACCAGGCTAAGCTACACCCCGTGACTTGCAATCAACCCGATCAGTTCGATCGATCTATTGCAAGAGCCGGCAATTGTAGCAGAGCATTTTTAAACTGTGAAGGGCTTAAGTGCGAAAGCTGCTGACAGGCTTTGGCCGCCTCGGCTCGTGCTGCTTCACGCGTGGCTTCTAACGCCCCAGTGGCCTTCACGATCGCAATGATCTGCGGCAACCGTTCCACTTCACCGTGCTCAATAGCATGACGAATCAGTTGCCGATCTTCTTCAGAGCCCCGACTCATGGCCAACAGCAGCGGCAAGGTGGGCTTACCTTCGCGCAAATCGTCACCAACGTTCTTGCCGAGTTGTTCGGTAGCCCCTTCGTAGTCCAGCAGGTCATCGACCAGTTGGAAAGCTGTGCCCAAGCAACGACCATAGGTGGCACAGGCCTCTTCCACGTCCGGCCCGACATCTGCCAACACCGCCCCAAGACGGGCACTGGCCTCGAAGAGCTTGGCCGTCTTGTAGCGAATCACCCGTAAATAGCTTTCCACGGTGGCATCCGGGTCATGCATATTGAGGAGCTGGAGGACCTCGCCTTCCGCGATCACGTTGGTCGCATCGGCTAGCACATCCAAGACACGCATGCGATTGACCGACACCATCATCTGAAACGAGCGTGAGTAGAGAAAGTCGCCCACCAAGACGCTGGCTGCATTGCCAAACATCGCGTTGGCGGTACTGCGTCCTCGGCGCAAGTCGGACTCGTCCACCACGTCGTCGTGCAACAAAGTCGCGGTGTGGATGAATTCCACGGTCGCAGCCATCTCGAAACGGTCTGCGCCCTCGAAACCCAGTGCGCGCGAACACAACAAGACCAGTAAAGGCCGTAGGCGCTTGCCGCCGGCACCAATGATGTAGTGAGAAATCTGATTGATCAGCGCAACTTCCGAGTCGAGTCGGCGTCGAATCACAGTATCAACTTGTGCCATTTCTTCGGCCATCAGTTGCAGCGGTGTCAGTGTTTCGGGCACAGCGTTGTTCACGGAAGAGGCTTGTCAGTAGATCGGCCAAGCGCATGGTGACGCAAGGAAAGCGGTGATTATAGAAACCAGCACCTGAACATGCGGTATCACGCCTTCCGCCTCAAGGGGGGACGACGCTCCTCCACCCACAAAATATTGCAAAACACCCTTGCAATATTTCCTTTAAATGGGATAATTTCCCACATTGATCTCCCCCCGGTTGGCGCGACACCAGTCAAGACCCTTTTTCCAGTCGCGCCGAGGCCCTTGGTTCTCCAAGGGCTTTTTTTGCGCCTCAGATTCGTTGCCCTCAAAACGAGCCCAAGCCTTCGCCCCCTAGAATCGGCAACATGATTGCCATTGAACCCACCCTTGAGCGCCTCCATACGGCCCAAGAGCTATTGCTCGCCCCCTTCGGTCTCGATGAAAGCACCTTGCGTCGAGCCCTTGGCACCATCACAGCGCACAAGGTCGATGATGCAGACCTCTACTTCCAGTACACCCGCAGCGAGGGCTGGAGCCTCGAAGAAGGCATCGTCAAAAGTGGTAGTTTCAGCATCGATCAAGGCGTCGGCGTGCGGGCCATCAGCGGGGAAAAAACCGCTTTCGCTTACTCCGATGACATCTCCGAAGCAGCCTTGCTGGATGCCGCTCGCACAGTGCGCAGCATTGCCGCCGCTGGCCAATCACGGCGCATCAAAGTCAATCCCACGCGCACCATTGCCCCAAGCCGCTCGCTTTACATCGGGCGGGACCCGTTGCTCAGCCTCGACAGCACCACCAAAGTGGCCTTGCTGGAAAAGCTAGAACATATCGCCAAGGCACAGGATCCACGCGTGGTTCAAGTCATGGCTGGACTAGCCGGCGAATACGACGTGGTGCTGATCGCCCGTGCTGATGGCACTTTGGCGGCCGATGTGCGACCACTCGTGCGCCTTTCGGTGACCGTGATTGCTGAACAAAATGGCCGCCGCGAAGTCGGCTCCTCAGGCGGCGGCGGCCGCTTCGATTTCAGCTACTTCCGTGATGCCGTCCTTGAGCAGTACGCCAAGGAAGCCGTCGATGCCGCTTTAACCAATCTCGAAAGCCGCCCGGCTCCCGCTGGCGAAATGAGCGTGGTTCTGGGGCCAGGATGGCCCGGTGTGTTGTTGCATGAAGCCATCGGCCACGGGCTTGAAGGCGACTTCAACCGCAAGGGCTCCAGCGCTTTTTGCGGGTCGAATCGGTCAGCGCGTCGCGGCCAAGGGCGTGACAGTTCTGGATGACGGCACCCTGCCCGATCGACGCGGCTCGCTCAACATCGACGATGAAGGGCACGCCACCCAGCGCAACATCTTGATCGAAGACGGCATCCTCAAAACTTACCTTCAAGACAGCATGAATGCCCGGTTGTCGCGCCGCAAACCCACCGGCAATGGTCGGCGTGAGAGCTACGCCCACGTGCCCCTGCCGCGCATGACCAACACCTACATGCTGGCTGGTGAGCGCAGCCGTGAAGAAATCATCGCTTCGATCGATCGGGGCCTGTACGCCACCAATTTCGGCGGCGGCCAAGTCGATATCACCAGCGGCAAGTTCGTGTTCTCGGCCAGCCAAGCTTATTGGGTCGAAAAAGGCAAGATTTTGTATCCCGTCAAGGGTGCCACCATCATCGGCAACGGCCCCGATGCCCTCACCCGGGTGTCCATGATTGGCAACGATTTGGAGCTCGACAGTGGTGTCGGCACCTGCGGCAAAGATGGTCAAAGCGTGCCCGTCGGTGTCGGACAACCCACCCTGCGCATCGATGGCATGACGGTTGGCGGAACAGCCTGACGTGCTACATTGAAGCCTATGCGCTTGTTGGCTTTCTTTTTGTCTACTTTTGGTTCTCGTACCGCTGCGGCGGCGGAGACGTGTAGGCGCATCGAAACCCACACGAACCATCTCCAACCCGCCGGGCCTCCAACCCGGCGGGTTTTTTATGAACTCCCACCGCTCGCGGAACTCACCGATGAACACGACCGACAGCCTGATGGACAAGACCTCGCAGACCGACGATGAAAGGATCAGCGACGTGACCCCTCTGCCCCCTCCCGAACACCTGATCCGCTTCTTCCCGATCCGGGGCACGGCGGTGGAAACCTTGGTGTCCCAGACGCGTCATCACATTCGGCAAATTCTGCAAAAGAAGGATGACCGACTGCTGGTCGTCATCGGTCCTTGCTCCATCCATGACCCGGCGGCGGCGCTGGACTATGCTCGCCGTCTGCTGCCGCTGCGCCAGCGCTATGCAGACACGCTCGAAATCGTCATGCGGGTGTACTTCGAAAAACCTCGCACCACCGTCGGCTGGAAAGGTCTGATCAACGATCCGTACCTTGATGAAAGCTATCGCATCGACGAAGGCTTGCGCATGGCACGCCAGTTGCTGATCGACATCAATCGCTTGGGCGTGCCAGCCGGCAGCGAATTCCTTGACACCATCAGCCCGCAATACATCGGCGATCTGATCAGCTGGGGTGCCATTGGTGCCCGGACCACGGAAAGCCAAGTGCACCGTGAATTGGCTTCCGGCTTGTCGGCGGCCATCGGCTTCAAGAACGGCACTGACGGCAACACCCGCATCGCTATCGATGCCATCCAAGCAGCAGCCCGCCCGCACCATTTCCTCTCAGTGCATAAAAACGGCCAAGTTGCGATCGTCGAAACGCGTGGCAACAAAGATTGCCACGTGATCCTGCGCGGCGGCAAAGCGCCCAACTATGACGCCGCAGCGGTCGGTGAAGCCTGCAAGGCCTTGGAAAGCGCCAAGCTCGAAACGTCCCTGATGATCGACTGCTCGCACGCCAACTCCAGCAAGCAGCATGAGCGTCAAGTCAACGTCGCCGAAGACATTGCCGCCCAAATGGCCCAAGGTCAACGGGCCATTTTCGGTGTGATGGTGGAAAGCCACTTGGTAGCGGGTGCGCAGAAGTTCAGCGCAGGAAAGGATGATCCGGCCCAGCTGAACTACGGCCAAAGCATCACTGACGCGTGCATCGGCTGGGATGACTCAGAACGAGTTTTGGCGATTTTTAGCGCAGCAGTCGAAGCCCGCCGTCGCGCTTAAATCCCGTTCGCACGAGAGCCGAGAGAACCGGAGGGAGGCGGGTCAGATGCCCGCACCCCCATCCAATGACATCACGGCGGCCAGACTGCGAGGCTCTTCAGCCTCCATGATCTGGCCAGCCATGCGTGCAAGACGGCTGGTATCAGCCCGCAAAACCCGTTGCTTGACGGATAGCACTCTCGTCGGATGCATGCTAAAGCTGCGCAGCCCCATGCCCAGCAGCAAGTCAGTGAACTCTAGATCGCCGGCCATTTCACCGCAGACGCTCACACCCTTGCCCGCTTCACGGGCCAATCGGATGGTGCGTTCAATCTGATACAACACCGCTGGATGCCACGGGTCATAAAGATGCGCCACAGCCTCATCTGCACGGTCGATGGCCAAGGTGTACTGAATCAGGTCATTTGTGCCGAGTGACACGAAGTCAAAGTGCCGCAGGAAAACCGGCAAGATCATGGTGGCCGCCGGAATTTCGATCATGGCCCCAATTTCGACGTCACCGTAATTCACCTTGGCATCACGCAGTTGTTCACGGCAACGTTTGAGAATGTCGAGGGTTTGGCGAATTTCGCTGGCTCGCGAAATCATCGGAAACAGCAACCTCACGGGACCGTCAACGGCCGCACGCAAAATAGCCCGCACTTGACGACGGAACATGCTTGGGTCGGCCAAGCTCCAGCGAATGGCGCGCAGGCCCAATGCGGGATTAAGGGTGTGTTCATGGCGCAGCTCAGCGTTAGACAGCCGCTCCAAGGGTTTATCTGCCCCGATATCGACCGTGCGAATCGTGACCGGCATACCCTTCATCGCCATGACCACCGCGCGATAAGCCTCAAACTGCTCCTCTTCATCGGGCAGTTGACCACCCCGATTCATAAAAGGAATTCACTGCGAAACAACCCTACGCCTTCAGCACCTGCCTCAAAAGCACTTTGAGCGTCCTCCGGCATCTCAATGTTCGCCATCAGAGTCACGCGCTCACCGTCCAAAGTCACGGCAGACCGATGCTTGATACGTGACAACCGCTCTCGCTCCAGTCGCCCTTGGCGCTGACGAAACACGTATTCCTCAAGCACGATCGGCGAGGGATCGACGATGATCAGGCCCGTATCACCGTCAATGATCACCCAGTCATCTTGGCGAATCAGCCGACTGGCCTCACGCGCGCCCACCACGGCCGGAATATCGAGACTGCGCGCCACGATGGCCGTGTGCGAGTTCCGTCCACCGACGTCGGTCACAAAACCGGTGAAGACACTGCGCTTGAAATGCAACATATCGGCCGGAGCAATGTCATTCGCAATCAGCACCAGCGGCCCCTCTGAGCCAGAGTCAGGACCCGAGCCTGCACCCAAAGACCACTCCGAACGAGGGCGATCATGCGTCGCCACCAACGCCGAGAGCACGCGCTGAGCCACCTGCTCAATATCTGCCTTGCGCTCGCGCAGATACTCGTCCTCCATCTCGTCAAATTGACGGACCAAAACATCGAGCTGCGCCGTTAACGCCCACTCAGCGTTGTAATGCCGCTCAGTGATCCAGAGTCGAATCGCCTCTTCGAGAGACTCGTCATGCAACAGCATGAGATGGACATCCATCAAAGCGGCCAACTCTTGGGGCGCATCCTCCGGCAAATCCCGCTTCAGCGCCAGCAACTCGGCTCCAACCCGATCCCTCGCTTGGCGCAAGCGGGCAATTTCAGCATCGATCTGGGTCACATCGATAAAGTAATGCGCCACGTCGATGCGACTGGACGCCACCAGCACAGCCCGACCGATGGCAACACCCCGCGAAACGTGCAACCCGAAGATCTGGATGCTCATGGCGGATCTCCCTATTCGCCCTCGCCGAACTTATCGGCGATCAAGGTGCGCAGCGCATCCATGGCGTCTTGCTCACGCTCGCCATGGGTTTCGATCTCGACTTGAGTGCCCATGCCGGCGGCAAGCATCATGACGCCCATGATGCTCTTGGCATTCACCCGCCTGCTGTTGCGCGTCAAGAAGACTTCACAGGGAAAACTGGCCGCCAGCTTGGTGAACTTGGCTGAAGCCCGAGCATGCAGCCCGAGCTTATTGCTGATGGTGATGGTGCTTTGAATCATGGCTAGGTTGCAAAACCTGGTTTTGAGGACGCGTTGGCGTGATCGGCATGACCCCTTGGGCGCCACCCACCATCGCACGATTGATCAATTCATCCAAAGGCAAAGCAGCATACGCGAGCGAACGCCACAACATGGGCACATTCACACCGGCAAGGATACGAACATGCAGTCCATCTGCAACTTTCTGTGCCACGTTCGCCGGGGTTGCCCCAAACACATCCGTCAAGATGAGCGCTTCATCGGGTTCACCGGGCAAGACAGGCCGGTGACGATCCAAGGCCGACCGCACGGCGGCCTCGATGGCCTCTGGACGATCGTGAGGGTGCACATCAACGGCCTCCAGCGCCACCACCGGTTCGGGAAACACATGCCGAGCAACCTCCTGCAAAGCGGAAGCCAAGGGCGCGTGAGCAACGATAAGAAGTCGGACCATAGGGCATTATCAGACGGAAAGAGGCTTTCTACAGGGCGTCACTGCGCCAACACAGTATCCCGCTCCCCCTTCGGCAAAGCAGCTAGACGCCGGACCTCGGTATAGAAACGCGGGAAATCCCGGTCACATCGTTCAAACAGGCTTTCAAAGGCGGGGACTTGGGTGTTATAGGCCGCCAATACCGCCAAAGAAGCATTGTTAGCCCGCTCGAACCAACGGTCATACCCGGCGTAGCCACCCCAACGTTCCGTCTTGATCCGTCGATATTCAGCCCGCATATCGGCGTAAAGCTGCACTTTGCGCTGCCGCTTTTCAGGCTCGCTGATTGACTGTTGAAAAACCAGCGCCAAGTCAGTGCGGAAACGCATCGTCAAAGCATAGAACTCAGCGCGTTGCTGCTCTAGGCGCTCAAAATCGAGCCGAAAACTTGCATCTTCTTGCGTGTTCAACCAGCGCTGTACCCCCAAGCGCTCCACCGCTGTGGCAAAGGATTCGTTGAACACGGTGTCCCCAGCGGCAAAGGCCACTTGGTGCGCCAACTCATGGAAAATCAGCTTCGCCAGATCGGCAGGGGTGTTGTTGATGAAGGTGTTGAGCAAAGGGTCGGCAAAGTAGGCGCCGGGCAAACGACCCAAGGTTGAATAAGCTGGCACGCCGTAGACCATGACGTCCAAGCCTTGATCACGCAGAGTCTGTGCATAGGCGTCCGCCTGCTCACGCTGAAAAAATCCGCGATACCCCACACAACCGACCACAGGAAAACACGAGGTGGTCAGTGTCAGCGATAGTTCAGATGCCGCCACCACGTTCCAAACTGCGGCGCTTCGCCCCAGATCGGCATAACGCCTGTAGCTAGCGTTATCGGGCAACGCCAAGTTGGAAACGGCAAAGGCCCGTATCTGCTGCGTCAGGCGCAGGCGATCTTGAAGATTGGGCGAGCTCTGTGGATCAGCCAAGACCGCATCCACTGGCCTTGCTGCTTGCAAGATACCGATATGCCCACGCACGGACTGCCACAAATAGCCAGTAGATGAGCAGCCTGCCATCAAGCCACCCAGCAACCCGAAGCTCAGGCCCACCCACACCACTGCACGCCAAGACCGAGAACGAGACCGACTTTTTTCATGGCACCAGTCTAAACAGTCCCTATCCCGCCCGGCTATGATCAAAGATAAACGCTCACATTCACTCACGCTCAATCACGCCGACCGGAGTTTCGTTGCATGAGGCCAATCGACGCCATCGCGGATGCTTCCGCTGAAATGACCACCTTCCGCCGCGATTTGCATGCCCATCCGGAACTGTGCTTTCAGGAGTTCCGCACCGCCGAACGGGTGGCCGCACAACTCACCGAATGGGGCATCCCGGTGCATCGGGGGCTGGGGGGTACCGGCGTGGTCGGCATCTTGCGCCACGGCAGCAGCACACGCGCTATCGGCTTACGGGCCGACATGGACGCCTTGCCCATGACTGAACACAACCAGTTCGCCCACGCCAGCACACACCCCGGACGCATGCATGCCTGCGGTCACGACGGTCACACCGCCATGCTGCTGGCCGCAGCGCGCTACATGGCACTGCAACGCAACTTTGATGGCACGGTCTACCAGATCACTTCTCGAAGTCATGCCGACGCAACTGGAACACCTCAAACAGTTCACCACGGTGGTCGCCGATACCGGTAACTTCCGACAACTGGCACAGTTCGCACCTCACGATGCGACCACCAATCCCTCCCTGATCCTCAAGGCTGTGCAGCAGCCCGAGTACGCACCGTTGTTGGCTGAATGCGTGGCGACGCATCGAGGCAAACCGTTGCCGGACATCGTTGACCAGGTTTTGGTGCGTTTCGGCTGCGAAATTTTGGCGCTGATCCCGGGGCGCGTTTCAACCGAAGTCGATGCTCGACTCAGTTTTGATACCGCTGCCACCGTGGCGCGTGCCCATCGGCTCATGGCCTTGTATCAGCATGCTGGGGTGCCGCGTGAGCGGGTGCTGATCAAGGTCGCTGCGACGTGGGAAGGCATCCAAGCAGCCCGGGTGCTGGAGCGCGAAGGCATCCACTGCAATCTGACCTTGCTGTTTTCTTTTTGCCAAGCCGTGGCTTGCGGCGAAGCGGGGGTGACCCTGATTTCCCCCTTCGTGGGCCGCATCTACGACTGGTACAAAAAGTCTGCCGGATTGGGATGGGATGAGTTGGCTCATGCCGGATTGAACGACCCCGGGGTGAGATCGGTGACGCAGATCTACACCTACTACAAGCACTTCGGTATTTCCACCGAAGTGATGGGGGCGAGCTTTCGCAACGTGGGGCAGATTTTGGCCTTGGCTGGATGCGATCTGCTCACCATCAGCCCGGATTTGCTGGCGCTGTTGCAAAGCGCAGATGTCGAGGCCGCCCCGGTGGTCCGCATCCTTGATCCTGAAGCCGCCAAGGTGGCTCACATGCCAGCTATCAGTTATCACGAGGCAGCCTTTCGCTACGCACTCAATGATGACGCTATGGCGACCGAAAAACTCGCCGAAGGTATCCGGGCTTTTGCCGGGGATGCCGTCAAGCTCGACAAAATGATCGAACTGGCTCTTGGTTGAAAAGGCAATATCCATGGTTACTCACGCGCCACGTTGCGATCAGACGGCCACTTGGGCTGCCTTGCGCCAGCATTTCGATGCCCAAGGCCATGCCTTCGATGTGCGTCAAGCCTTCGCCCATGAAGCTGGGCGTTTTGAGCGCTTCAGCCTGCAAGCACCTGAGGTGTTTGCGGATCTGTCCAAGAACCGCTGGGATGCCGACGTTCGCACGATGCTGGTGCAATTGGCCCGCGAGTGTCAGCTTGAGGCTCGTCGCGATGCCATGCTGGCGGGTGCTGAGGCCAATCTGACCGAAGGTCGTGCGGTGTTGCACACCGCCTTGCGCGCTCCGCGCGGTGTGGGTCTGTTCAGCGACGAAGTGCATGACGTTCTTGATCACATGCTGGCCTACGCTGAGAGCGTGCGTGCCGTGGCGGGCATGGGCGTGAATGGCTTTACCGATGTGGTCAACATCGGCATTGGTGGCTCAGACTTGGGGCCGCAAATGGTGGTGCCGGCGCTGGATGCCTTTGTGCATCCCAAGCTGCGCTTCCACTTCGTCAGCAATGTCGATGGACATGATTTGGTGCCGGTGCTGCGCAAGCTCCATCCCGCGACCACGCTGTTCATCATTGCCTCCAAAACCTTCACCACCCAAGAAACCATGGCCAATGCGCACGCGGCGCGGGCTTGGTTTGTGGCCAATGGGGGCACCGATGTAGCGCGCCATTTTGTGGCGACCACCACCAATCTGGAAACAGCCGCTGCTTTTGGCATCACCACCACCTTCGGCTTTTGGGATTGGGTGGGCGGGCGGTATTCGCTCTGGAGCGCCATCGGTTTACCGCTGGCTATTGCCTTGGGTGAGCAGGGTTTTCGGGCTTTGCTGGCGGGAGCACACGCCATGGATCAGCATTTCGCCACCGCGCCGCTCGAAACGAATCTGCCGGCCCAGCTCGGTTTGCTGGACGTTTGGTATCGCAACTTCCACGGTTTTACCAGTCGCTCGCTGGCCCCGTATCACCAAGGTTTACGTCGTCTGCCAGCGTATTTGCAGCAACTGGAGATGGAATCGAATGGCAAGTGTGTCGATCTGACGGGTGCGCCCCTGCCTTTCGCCACCTCACCTGTGGTGTGGGGCGAGGCCGGCACCAACGGGCAGCACGCTTATTTTCAGATGCTGCACCAAGGCACCGATGTGATCCCGGTTGAGTTCATCGCCGTGAAAAACCCCGACTATGGTCCGGCTCCGTTGCCGGAGACGGTGCTTGTGGGCTTGGCTGACCAACAGCGCAAGTTGCTGGCCAACTGTTTGGCCCAGAGCCAAGCGCTGATGTTGGGCAAATCGACCGACGAAGCGCTGGCTGAAAAAGCTCCTACGGCGTCCCAAGCCTTGGATGCTCTGACGGTGGCGCGCCACCGCACTTTCCCGGGTAATCGGCCCAGCACGACCTTGGTGCTGGAAGCACTCACACCGACATCGCTTGGGGCCTTGATTGCGATGTACGAGCACCGCGTCTTTACCAGCGGTGCGATCTGGGGCATCAACAGCTTCGATCAATGGGGGGTAGAGCTTGGCAAGGCGCTGTGTAGCCAGTTGCTGCCGCGCTTAAGCAGTGGCGATGTCGCTGGCTTGGATGGCTCAACCGCTGGTTTGCTGAGCCGCCTCAGATCGGTTTAAGCCAAGTCTCCGCAAGACGCACCCAGAACGTCGCTCCCAGCGGCAAAAGGCTGTCGTTGAAGTCGTAGTTGGGGTTGTGCAGCGTGCATGGCCCCAAGCCGTGGCCGGTGGCGCGGTGGTCGCCGTCACCGTTGCCGATGACGAAATAGGCCCCGCGTTTCTCAAGCAAGAAGTAGCTGAAGTCCTCGGCACCCATGGTGGGCTCGAACACATGGGTTCGCGCTTCGCCGACCACCTCTTGCATCACTTGACGCACGAAGCGCGCTTCGTTGGCATGGTTGATGGTTGGTGGGTAGTTGCGATGGAACTCGAAGTCGCACTCGGCCCCAAACGCGGCCACGGTGTGCTCGGCGATCTGACGCATGCGCGCTTCGATCAGATCAAGAACCTCCAGCGTGAAGGTGCGTACCGTGCCCTGCACCATGCAGGTATCGGGAATCACGTTGGTGGCCTCGCCCGCATGGATCATCGTCACCGATAGCACGGCCGCGTCCACCGGTTTTTTATTGCGCGTGATGATGCTTTGGAAGGCCTGCACCATCTGACAGGCGATCAACACCGGGTCGATGCCGTTGTGCGGCAGGGCGGCATGTGCGCCTTTGCCCCGAATGTTGATGCGAAATTCGTTGCTCGAAGCCATGCAGGGCCCTTCGCAGACGGCGAAATCGCCTTCGGGCAGTCCGGGCCAGTTGTGCATGCCAAAGACGGCATCCATCGGGAAATGCTCGAACAAACCATCTTTCATCATGGCTTGCGCGCCACCCCCGCCTTCTTCGGCGGGTTGAAAGATCAGGTAGACCGTGCCATCAAAGTTGCGTTGCAGTGCCATGTAGCGCGCTGCGGCCAGC